>DATEGM010000024.1:0-5097 GCA_035280085.1 Terriglobales bacterium | reverse complement strand
GTCGGCGTTTTCCTTGCCCGCGGCTTGATCAGAGTTTCCTAACCAGCGCCTTGGTCGGCGTTTTCCTTGCCCGCGGCTTGATCAGAGTTTCCTTTAGCAGTTGTCCTGCCTGGTGACGGGCAAACACCTTAGTAGATCTTTCGTAAAAAGCCTATTTCACGATTATTGAAATTGAGCGATTTGGCCGATTGGGGCGCGCCCTGCGCCCTGTTATGGTCTCTCCACCTGTTAGTCAGATTTAGTTCCCCGGGTCATTGGGCTGCGGGCCGGTTCCTGCTGTAAGCCGCTTCATAAATCCACTTCAGAGGTAGTGCTTTGAAAACCGTATTCATAACGGCAGCGTGGTTATTGTTGGCAGTTTCACCCAGCCTGGCAACGGTAAGCGTGTACGCGAAAGCTTCCGGCTCCGCCTCGCCCATCAGTATTTCCGGCACGGCAAGCTCGAACTATGCGATCACGGGATGGACCATTTACGTGGATTCCAACCTGGTGTTCCGGCAGAACACGTCCTCCAGGAGCATTACCCAATCGGTCAGCATGGGCAGCGGCACGCACAATGTGGTGGTAAAAGCGTGGGATACCTCCGGCGCGAACGGAAGCGCGTCTTTGAGCGTCACAACCGGCAACTACAGCAGCAGCGGGGCCAGCACCACGACCAGCGGCGGACTGATTCCGACGCCGCCTTCGGGGGCCAAATACCTCAGCAACATTGACCAGATGTCGGGCTGGATTAAGTGTTCAGCCTGCGCCAATTCGGGGACCGCATCTTCTTACTGGTTCAAGCAATGGGTGGGCAGCCCGTCGGTGGACGGGAGCAGCATGCAGACCTACATTCGAGGAAGTTATGGCAACTGGGCAGACGATCTGTTTGTGCGGAAGTTTGGCGACCAGTCGTGGGCGCGGAACATTGAATTTTCCATGAACTTCCTGTGGAATGCTCCAAAAACGAAACAATCCAACGGCGCTTACGTGGTGCAGGCGATTGAATTCGATGCCCGCATGCTGATTGGCGACTTCAAGTACCTGTTCGGCACGCAGTGCAACTACGGCCATGGCACCTGGGACATCTGGAGCAACACGGGGCGTTACTGGCAACACACCTCCATTCCCTGCCAGAAGTGGGGGCCGAACAGCTGGCATAAGGTCACCTGGTACTTCACGATAGATAACAACCATAAGTATCTGCACTATGCGGCGCTGCGTGTGGACGGAAGGGATTACAAGGTGGACAAGTGGATGTCGGCGGGAGCGGTGCCTTACAACAATGAGTTCCTGATCCAGTTTGAGCAGGATACTGACCAGGCTGGGGACCCCTGGTATTTGTGGGCGGACAAGATCCAGGTTGCACTCTGGTAGGAAATCCCAAGGTCTGCGGGCGCCGGGTTGATTATCGAAAACTGCGGCGCCCTTTCTATGCCGCCAATTTTTCGGGCGCCGGCTTCCCAGACAAATCAGTGTGGCAGTAAGGGCAGAGTTGCGCCTCTGCGTGGTAAACGCCCGCGCAGGCAGGGCAGCGCCGATGACCCGCGGGGATTAGATCGGCCGCCGAGGGCAAGGCGCCAACGATGAAAAATCCCAGCAAGGGGGTGAACACCAGCGAGAACAGATACCAGAGCGCGGCGCTGTGCCCTCGCTTATCCGCGAACTCGGCGATCAACCCGCAGAGGAAAGTCCAGACGATAGCGAGTCCAAAAGCAACGAGGAGGAGAGTCATGGCGCACCCCCTGGCGAACGCGGCAGTATTGCGCGCACCAAGTCCAATCTCATAATCGGCCGGGAGAGCACTTTATCCAATGATGTTCGTCACGAGAGGCTGTGATGCGTGGGCCAGTGGTTCTGGGCGACGATATCTGTGGTCGTGCTCGCGGGCCTAAACTACATGCCTGTGTTCCGCGTTCGTTCGGGAAGCGTCAAGGCGGGCGCCAAGAGTCAGCTGCAAAATACGATCATCATTTGCCTTGGTTGGTTTGTACTACTGACTGAACTATTGTTTCGGTTCACCGGTAATCGCGAGTTGTAACGCTCCTTCCCGAATTGTGTTGTCCTTTGCGACAATAGACACAACTCATGATCCAGCTATCCTCGGCGGGGAAACGCTTCGGCGGCAAAGTCCTGTTTGAAGAGCTCAACTGGCTGATCACGCCGCACGACCGCGTGGGCCTGGTAGGAGCCAACGGCACCGGGAAGACCACGCTGCTCAAAGTGCTGGCCGGGCTGGAAAGCCTCGACTACGGCTCCATGACGGTGATGAAGGGCACCACCGCCGGCTATTTGCCGCAGGATGGGCTGAGCCTTTCCGGGCGCAGCGTGTTCCAGGAGTGCATGTCGGTATTTGACGAAGTGCGCGACATGGAACGCGAGATGGAAGCGCTCACCGGGCGCATGGCCGAGGTGGACCACACCAGCGCCGAATACGAGCAAATAGCGGACCGCTTCCATCAACTGCAGGGCCAGTTCGCCGCCCACGACGGCTATGCCCTGGAGTCGCAGGTAGGCACGGTGCTGACCGGCCTGGGCTTCCGTAAAGAAGACTGGGGACGACGCACGGAGGAGTTCAGCGGCGGCTGGCAGATGCGCGTGGCCATGGCCAAGCTGCTGCTGCAAAAACCGAACCTGCTGCTGCTGGACGAACCCACCAACCACCTCGACCTGGAAGCGCGCAACTGGCTGGAAGAGTACCTGGCGGAATATCCGCACGCCTACGTTGTCATTTCGCACGACCGCTATTTTCTGGATGTGACGGTGAGCAAGACGGCCGACATCTGGAACCGCCGCGTGACTTTCTACACCGGCAATTACGAGCAGTTCCTGCAGCAAAAGACGGAGCGCAAAGAGCAGTTGCAGGCGGCCTATCGCAACCAGCGCGACCGCATTGAGCAGGTGGAGGCGTTTATCAACCGCTTCCGTTATCAGGCCACCAAGGCCAAGCAGGTGCAGAGCCGCATCAAGGAACTGGAGCGCATGGAGCACATCGAGATACCGCCGGAAGAGAAAACCATCCACTTTTCTTTTCCCCAGCCCAAGGCCAGCGGGCGCATGGTGGCGGAGTTCAAGGATGTGGCCAAGAGCTACGGCGAAAATCGGGTGTTTCGCTCCGTCAGCTTCGTGATTGAGCGTGGCGAGCGGGTGGCGCTGGTGGGCGTAAACGGCGCCGGAAAATCCACCCTGATTAAGCTGCTGGCGGGCATTGAGCAGGTGACCGGGGGCGAACTACGCCTGGGACACAACGTGGACGCTGATTATTTCGCGCAGGACCAGTACAAGGAACTGGATCCCGAGGCGCGCATGCTGGATGACTTGTGGAACCTGGCGCCCACGCACACGCAAACCCAGCTGCGCAGCCTGCTGGGCGCATTTCTGTTTTCCGAAGACGACGTTTTCAAGCGGCTGGGCGTGCTCTCCGGCGGCGAGCGCAACCGATATGCATTGGCGCGCATGCTGCTGCGGCCCTCGAACTTCCTGCTGCTGGACGAACCTACCAACCACCTCGACATGAGGGCCAAGGACATGCTGCTGGAGTCGCTGGAGCAATTCACCGGCACGGTGGTGTTCGTTTCCCACGACCGTTATTTCATAGACAAGCTGGCTACGCGAGTGTTCGAGATCGGCGAGGGCGAGGTGCGGGTGTTCCCGGGAAACTACGAGGATTATTTGTGGCGCAAGCAGAACCGGGGCGAACCGGCCGTGGTGGAGCAAGCGGCGCCGGCCACTTCCCTGCCCGGCGGCAATGGCGAGGCGCCGCCGGCGCCTAAACAGAAGAAGATTAATCCCATAAAGCTGCGGGAGATAGAGCAGCGTCGCGGGCAATTGGAGGCAGACATAGCCGGGGCGGAACGCGACATTACCGCCTGCGAACAGGCGCTGCAGGTATTTGTGAGCGCCGAAGAGAGCCAGCGCCAGACCAAGTTGCTGGAGCAGCGGCGGCGGGAATTGGCGGAGATGATGGAGGAGTGGGAAGAAGTGTCGAAAGCACTGGAAGCGACAATGTAACAGGTTTCAAGGTTTCAAGGTTTCAAGGTTTCATGCTGCTTGGCGCATCAGGAATTCAGTTATTGGCGGCGCTCATGGCCTGGGGTTGCGGGACTTCAGCGAAGGGGCCACGTGCTTTGCGGGATACGTACAGGCCAAGAGCAGCGAAACAATAGATACCCGCAGCCAGCAACAGCAAAGCGCGCATGCCGGTGAGCAGAGAAATATTCTCCAGCAATCCGCCTACTACGGCGCCCAGCATGTTGGCGCCAAGGGCGGCGCTGGGCGAGTCCGTAACGCGAAACTCGCGGGCGAAAAGCAGCCCAGCAAAGAATATGGGCACCGAAAAGACGGCGGCGGCAATCCAGCCGGCCGCGGCAGCTGAGTCACCCAGACGTTCGAAGGGAAACCAGTAAGCAGCAGCCAAGCCCAGAAGCAAACCAGCTACTATCCAGCCCGCAGGCCACGGCTTCCGCTGCCGTTCAATGACGGCATTGGCCGCCAGCAAGGTTGTGAGCAACGCGGTGAGCACAACGCCATTGACCTGCCAGGTAGTGCCGAAATAGAGCGCCAGCCGGCTGATGACCTGAGTCTCCAGCAGCAGAAAACCTGCGCCCATGCTGAAGAAAAACAGCGAGGGGAGACGCCGGCGAGCTTCCGGGATCTGCCAGTACAAGAACAGAGCCAGCAGGATCACCAGGGCGCCTAAGGAATAGTAGGTGCGGGGAATCCAGCGCCCCTGCTGGTAGAGATAAGGCCAGTCGTCGGTGGTGACGACCACCTTGTCATCCTTGGGAAAGCGGGGGCCGGGGCTCACAAATTGACGAAGTTCCGGGTCGAGGGCCAAGGCCGCGTCCACTTGCCCGGAGTTCGCGATGACGAAGCAATTGGCGTCTACGCTGTAGCTGGAACCGGCAAAGAACATGAGCGGCGGCTTGGCAAAAGTTTGCGTCAGCATGTTCTGGAGACGCTGGCCCAGCCAGGGGCGAATCACGTTGAATTTGATAAACAGAACACCGTCGGGAGCCAGGTGGCTGCGGGCCTCGCGCAAAGACTCCATGGTGTACACAAAATTATCAATGCGCATGTTGGAGTAATCGGAAAACTGAGTGTGAGAATCCAGCAGCG
>DATEGM010000023.1:0-3156 GCA_035280085.1 Terriglobales bacterium | reverse complement strand
GTTGGCATCACAATCGCGCCCGCCAGCCTCTCCCAACACCGTTCCGATTTCCTAAACCATGTCGTGGCTGGCACGGCCTTCCAGGCGTCACGACTCGTGGTTAGCAGGGAGCGTGCGTCATGCAACGATCGCTGAGCGACTCACAGCGTCACCTTATCCGTTTGTTTGCGCGGGGATACACCGACGGCGAAATCGCCCGTACGATGGCGCTATCTCCTGAGCAACTGCAGATCGCTTTCTCCAACATTTGCCGCCAACTCCAGGTCGCAGACCGCATTGAGTTGCTCTTAATGATGTGGGCGGCCACGGGACGCGCCCAGGGACAGGTTTCTAAACAGGCCGAACGCTTGTGAACTGCTTCCCGCTCCATCGCAAGCGAAAATGGGCCTGTACGGGTATGTGCTCGAGCGACTTGCGGGGCGGGATAAAGTTGTAAGAAGCAGACGAAGGGCGCGCAAGCCGGTGGGGCGATCGCCTACTCCTGGCGCCAGCCTACGATTTCTTTCAGGCCCTCGCTGCGGGTCTGTTCGAAAAGCCGCACCATGTGGCGGCAGTGCTCAAACTCGTGGATGTCGGCCCAAACTTCAGCCTGCCAGTTTTTGTCGTGGCTGGCGGCTTCGCCGCAGGTGGCGCAGCGGGTGTAGAGGCGAACCGAGGCTCCACGCTCCACTTCACAGGCCTCGGGCAGTTCGATGAAGACCACACGCACGTCCTGGATCTCGTCGTTGTCGCCGATTTCATGCTCGTAGCGCAGCAGGTAGGGGAACCCCAGTTTGCGGGCTTCCAGTTCCGCTTCCAGACGGCTGTTAAAAGGGCCATATTCGGCGCGGTTGTGTTCGATGGTGTCGCAAGCCATCCAGAAGGTCTCTTTGTAAGTCATTCCACAGGCCTCAGCGCTTTGCTTCCGGAACAGACCGGAAGAAAGCTCGAAAATAGCAATCGCCATGCCGCCGGCCAAAGCCTCTAATTTACTGAAAATTAAGGGTTTTTAAGGTTTCGTTCAGGTTGCGGATTGCAAGCTTTTGCGCAGTTTTACCACGCGATTATCTGCTGGGACGCCAGGATGCGCCACCTGGAGCGAGAACCGGTAGGTCACACATCTGGTGACGCCGGTAACCTGTGAGACTGGCGGCTGCGAGCGGTAACATGCCAACACCAGCTAATTACAGGCAAGGGAGGGTATGGGCCGGCGCAGGCAGGGACGCACCGCAGCCAAACTGGCGGTCAAACTCTGGGGCACAGACGCCTCCGGGAAGCCGTTCATTGACCCGGTGTCTACCCGCAATATCAGCTCCCAGGGAGCGCTGCTGGAAGGGGTGCAGCGCCAGCTCAAACCCGGAGATGCCGTAGGACTCACCTACCAGGCGCAAAAAGCTCGCTTTCGTGTCACCTGGGTGGGAGATGCCGGCACGGAGGAGCAAGGCTTGGTGGGAGTGGAAAGCGCGGTTCCCGGCCAGCTCCTGTGGGATGTGCCGCTGCCCCCCGACGCGCCCGATACCTACTTGCCAATTAAAGCAGCCGATCGCCGCCGCTTTCCCCGTTTTGAGTGCAAGGCCAGCGTGGAGGTGCGCCTCTCCTCCGGTTCCCCAGTGCGCGGCAACCTGGTAGACCTCAGCCTGGGCGGGTGTTATATCGAGATGATGATTCCGCTTCCGGTGAGCACCCAATTGAACCTGGTGATCTGGCTGGAGAGCGGCAAGCTGGCTACACCTGGCCTGGTGACCAGCAGCCATGCCGGCTTTGGCGTGGGCGTCAAGTTTATTGGCATGGGCAAACCGGAGCGGCAGATGCTGGAGCAATATCTGGCCCAGCAAGCGGCCGTCAGCCGTCCCGCCACGGGCCGGGCCAGGAAGGCCGGGGCTGGAAGCCTCTAAGACGCGCTTTACCTTCCAATCTCAAACCAATAGGCCCGGGCAGCGGTTTCAGTTGGCCATTTCCCACATTTCCTGCACCACGTGCCAGGGTACGGCCTGGCGGCTGCTACCGCGCGTAGCCAGGCAGCGTTCCAGGGTGGCGGAAAGATACAAGTGCCGGAAGGGTTTGGTGAGAAAATCCTGGGCGCCATTAACGAATGCCTCCAGCGCCTTGCGCGGGTCGGGAGCACCCGAGCACATGATCACTTTCAGGCTGGGGCGGATGTGCAGAAGCTGGCGCAGAGTCTCCAGGCCGTCTAATCCCGGCATGTTGACGTCGAGGAGCACGACATCGGGAATCAGACCAGCAGCCACCCGTTGCACGGCTTCCAAGCCGCTGGCGGCGGTGTGCACGCGGTAGCAATCCAGCTCCAGCAAGGTTTGGATGTAGCGCAGGATGATGGGGTCATCATCCACAATCAGAACGGTGGCGGTCGGTGTGGTGGCGTCACCCGGCATGAAGTTAACAGAGAATGCACCGCGTCATGTGCACGCTGGCTGGGTGTAACTCCGAACTCGGGCCGGGTCAATGGCTATTTGCCGCCTGCGAAGCCGCGAACGCTCAGCGAAGTGCACGGCATCCACAGCTCCCCTGCCGAGAAATGGTGCAGGCAAAGAAGAGCAGAGGAGGGGCAGGAAGTTGCAAGTAGCTAGAGCAATATGCAACACCCTTGCCACTTAACTAAGTGTTCGATTTCCAGGCGCGCCCGCGCTGTGGAAAACACAGCCAAAACCGCACCCCGCGAGGAAAGTGGCTCGGTCTCCAGGGTGAGGCAACAGCAGTTGAGGCGGCGCCCATTCCCGGCCGCCGCCTCCACCGCTGCCCAAGCGCTCAGTGCCCGGCGGCCACCGCCTTGGCCTCGACTGGGCGCGCGTGGGACTCCGCCGAGGCTTCTACGACCGCCTGCTGACGCCAGCCTTCCCCGCCATGGTTGGCGATGTAGAGGGCCAACTCCAGCCGGCTCCACACACCCAGCTTGTCGAAAATAACGCGCAGGTAGTTTTTGACCACCTGCTCGGTGGTGCCGATGTTTTGGCCGATTTCCCGGTTGGTCATGCCTTCCCAGACCAGGGCGGCAACTTCGATTTCCCTTGGGGTTAGCCGATTGCGTGGTTGCATTGCGTTTGCTCCCGCCACATGAGGGCTGTGGCCAGTTTGACCCGCTTGCGCCCGCCATCAATACCGGCGCGCTGAAACAGCGAACGCAGGTGCTGCTTGACGGTGCGCGGGCTGATTTTGAGT
>DATEGM010000022.1:0-5210 GCA_035280085.1 Terriglobales bacterium | reverse complement strand
CAACATATTGGAAGCGACCATCACGCCCGCTTGAGCGGTGGAAGCTGGAGCGGTTTTGGCGGCGAGAGCCGCACTCGGAGCGGGGGCTGCGGAAGGAGCAATTGGAGCGGGTGCAGGGGCGCCGGTACTGGACGAAACCTCATCCGCGGATTTTGCCAGCGTCCTTTCCGCCGCGATATCGTTGGCGGACTCCGCCTGGCGAGAAACAGGCTCAGCTTTCCGCTTCATGTCCTTGGCCTGCAGGCGCGCCCGGGTCGCAACCTTCGCCGGCGCAGTTCTGACATCCAAGCGCGCTTCCTGCGAAGGAGTGGGCGCGGCTTCCTTGTCAAAAGCTGCCTTCGTGTCAGGCTTTTGGGAAACGGCAGGCGGCTTAGGAGCCGAAGCAACTCGCTCTGCCGCAGGTCCAGGTCCGCCGCGGAAAAGCATCGCCACTCCCGCGATAACGACGATCCCGGCTGCCACTCCGGCCCAGCGCCAGGCTGACGACCAAGACCAAGCGCGGGAAGGAGCACTGACCAGGACCTGTTGCGCCGCTTCACTCTCCGGCAGGGCGAGCCAAACTACCGCGCGGCAGTTATCGCAGGCCGCCAGATGGGCAAGCAGCTGTTCCCGTTCCCCCGCTCCCAAAGCCTGCTCCGCAAATGCGGCCAGCAAGTCGGCAGAAGGATGATCCCCTGGCGGGTTCGAGGCCCGCAACCGCTGCGCCGCGAATTTTGACAGCTCAGACACTCCTACCCCTCTCCCTCCCCGCTGTGTGCTCCGGCCTTCTGATCGGAGAACGGTTTGGCCGGCGCTTTTTGCGCCAGGCGGGCACGAATATTCACCTGCAGGTCACGCACGTCAACCGCCATCAACTCCTCCGCCTGCGCCGCCTTAAGCCCCTGCTTCAACAGAGAGTTACGGATGCCATCCCGCAGCGTTGCCGCTAATTTTTCCAGGCGGCGGCTGACGTTGGAAGCATGGATACCGAGGGTTTTTCCCACCTCGGCGAGCGTGCGCTGGTCAAGATAGTAGGAAGCGAGCAGAAAGCGTTCCTCCGCAGCTAGACCCGCCAGCGTTTCATCCACGGCAATTTGCAGGCGAGCATCCACTTCGGTCTGCGGCTCGGGCGCAGGGGCGGCATACTGCTCGCCTCCTTCCTCCTGCTCCTCCAGGCTTACCAGGCGCTTTTGCGCGCGATAACGGTTGATGTACTCCTGTGCCAGAACCGTGCGCAGCCAGCCCTCGAGCGAACCGCGCCCTGTGTAGAAGTCGAGCTTGGAGACGCGCTTCCCTTCCCGCACAGCCGTGCCGAACAGGTCGGCATAGAGAGAATCGGCCAATTCCCGGGCGGCCGACTCCTCCCTGGCAATATGGCCGGCCGCTGAGTAGAGCTTCTCGCGATAACGCAACAAAAATGTTTCCCAGGCAGCTTCGTTCCCGGCCGCACAGGCGCGCGCCAGCACCAACTCCTCCAAGTGGAGGGTTATAAACAAGCGCCGGGCCGCAGCCGGCGGGTCATCGGGAGAAAGATACTTGCAACCCACCTGATGTAGGATCTCCCGCAGGCCAGCGATGCTGATTCCGAAATTCTGCCCGCCGCACTTGGGAAATAGTTCTTCCGCTATGGCGGACAGCGCCGAAGCCCAGGCGGGTTCGGTGGGATTGGCGGCGCGGCTCATGAGCTTTTCGGATACTACCAATTTTTGCACTCGCCAGTGGAGGTTTGCTGTTTAAACCCGGTTTGGAGGCGCTGGTTCAGCCACGCTCGCGCCAAAGCGCGACTGTCCGGCATCCGGGGCATGGTTAGCAGGCATCCATACAGCGCCCGGGATTTCAAGTCCTGGAGGCAGCTGATTAAGGTTTCACTTCAGGAGCATCAATGAACGAGAAGCGCCATTCTGAGTCCAACGAGCAAGCGCCGATTCCCGATCCTTCAGCTGGCCCTACCAATCGGGATCCTGAGGACCGCGAAGAGAATCGGCGACGCGAACACGAGGTCAAGGACAAGATGATGGATAAGACCCTGGCCGACTCCTACCCGGCCAGCGACCCACCTTCCACAATTCCCGATCCCAGCGAGGAAGATTCTCTGGATAAGAAGGATGACGAGGCCGCATAGTTCACGGCTCGACTACCGGCGCTGCAGGGGTGAAGCCCCCGAATCCTGGCGCACCTGCTTGAGGTGGGCGCGCATGCATTGACGCGCCTTTTCGGCGTCGCGGTTTTCCACTGCTTTCAGAATACGCCGGTGGTGATATTGCCCGCGTTCCGGGCCGCCATCGGTCTGGAAAATGCGCATGCGCTGCTCCCGGAGCAATCCCACGATGGAATCTATGAGGGAAAGAATCAGGGGGTTGGCGGCGGCTTCGGCGAGGGCCAGATGAAAGTCCAGGTCAGCCTCAATGAAAGCATCGGCGTCGTGCTTGGAGGCGTCCATCACGTTGACGGCCTCGCGCAGGCTTTCCAGATGCTGGTCCTCGGCTCGCAATGCCGCCAATGCCGCAATTTCCGGCTCCAGAATGTCGCGCACTTCGGCCAGGTGGGCAGAGCCCTCCGCGTGGCCGATCTTCATGATGAGGTCAAGCGATTGCCGGATGGCATGAGAGGTGCCGTTGGTGATGAAGGTTCCCCGCCCTGAGTAAGACTCGACCAGGCCCTTTTCGCTGAGCGCCTTGATGGCCTCGCGAACCGCGGTGCGGCTGACCCCGAACTGTTCGGCCAATTCGCGCTCTGCCGGCAACTGGTCGCCGGGCTTAAGGATCCCTTTCAGAACTGAGTCTTCAATCTGTTTTACGATTTGCTCGTAAAGGCGGGAACTGCGGACGGTCTTATACACTTACCACTCCAGCATTCCGAGATCGACTGGGTCGCCACTATATCAAAGTCTGGCGTCGGGCTACGTGCTAACCCAATCCTCCGTGCCGACCCCACCGCAACCGCCTGCATCCTCTCAAAAGCTGAGCGAGAACTTCTACTGCGGCGAAACCACGACCAGATGAAATGTTCCAGGCACCACGCTGGGGAACCGGGGATGAGGATTTTCCTTGCTGGGTGGTGGAATTGGGCCAAGCTTTGCCGCAGCCAGATAGATCTTGTGCGTCTTGGAATCCAGCGCCATAGTGCGCGCGCTCTTTTCAGTGGTCACGGTTTCCGCCACCGAGTATTTATCGGGGCTTTCCTGCTTGACCACGGTCAGGTTGCCATCATGACCGTTAGAGGAAAAAACCACCTTGGGGGCGGAATCGTAACCAGCAGCATCCGGCCCTTCTCCGATGGGGACCGTCGTGACCACCTTGCCGGTCTCCGCGTTCACCACCGCCATCATTTTGTTGTCGCAAACCGGGAACAAGCGGCGGGCAGAAACGTCAAGAACCAGGCCGGAAGGCTCCTCACAGGGCGCGATGGACCAGCGCTGCTTGATCTTCAGCGCGTTGGGATCGAGGCGGACGATTTCGCTCTTGTCTTCGATGTTGACGTAAACATCGCCCTTGGCGTCGGTGGCGGGAAACTCCGGCTTGCCGCCCAGGGCGATGGTGCCCGCAACTTTGCCGCTGGCGGCATCAATGGCGGTGGCATCGTTGCTGCCGCCGTTGAACGCGAAGACGCGCTTGCTAGCGGGATCGTAGAGGATTCCGTCGGGGTTGGTTCCGGCTTTCACCTTCTGCAACACGGCGTGAGTCTTCAGATTGAAAACCACCACTTCCCCGCTGCCGCCGTCGCTGATAAAACCGCGGTTCAGGTCCTCGGCGACGGCAATGCCGTGCACGTGCTGCATGCCGCTGATTTTTCCCACCGGCTTTTGCGTGTCGAGGTTCACCATGTCCACCACTGTGTTGTGCGCCACGTAGAGCGTCCGGTTGGCGGAATCGGCGTAAAGATAGTCCCAGCCGCCTTCGCCGGGGATGGGGATATTGCCGGTCACCTTGTAATGTTGTGCGTTGGCCGCAATTGAAGCCGCCAGCAAAAGCAAACCCGCGATCATTACGTTGCGCATCGCTTCATTTCTCCTCGCCCTCCCCGCGCCCTTCCAGGGCGGTTATGTTCGGGCTTATTGGGGCGGCAGTAGTGGAACCCATTCAACCTTAAATGTGGCTTAAGGAAGCGCGAAACATTTCCCAATGCACCTCGCTAGAAAGTTCCCAACTGAATCAGAACCGGACATGCTACTCCCAATCGACATCCTGAGCAGCGGCCGTCATATACCAGCGCATGGTGCTGCCCGGGGGCAATGGGATATGCAACAATGATGGGCTGGGCTTAATTCACGAGGCAAAGTTGATCAGCCTGCTCACCATTCTGGCGGTCGGGTTCCTGCTGGGGATGCGCCACGCCACCGATGCGGACCACGTCATTGCGGTCAGCACCATCGTCACCCGGGAACAGAAAGCCGGACGCGCCGCCATTATCGGCGCCGCCTGGGGCGTAGGGCACACAGTCACCATCTTTCTCGTGGGCTCCGTCCTTATACTCTTTCGTGTCACGCTGCCGCCGCGGGTGGGACTCTCGATGGAACTCGCGGTTGGCGTGATGCTCATTGTGCTGGGACTGCGAAACCTGCGTGCCAGCTTCGACTGGCCAGCGCCTTCCAGAAGGCACGAACACAAGCCCACCGTGCACTACCATGCGCACGGTGACTACATCCATGCCCACGCCAGCCAGGCCCATAACCCGCCTTCGCACAGCCACCACGAGACGCCAGTAGGCAGACTCGACCGCTGGTTTGGCCGCTCCTCTCTTTACGCCATGGTGCGGCCGCTGCTGATCGGGATCGTACATGGGCTGGCTGGTTCCGCCGCCATTGCTCTGCTGGTGTTGAGCACTATTCCTTCGGCACGCTGGGCGGTCAGCTACCTGGTGATATTCGGTTTCGGCACGGTCCTGGGCATGATGCTGATCACGTTGGCGATTGCTTCCACCTTCTCTTTCGGGCAGAAACATTTTGTGAACGTGGGCCGCCACTTTGAGTGGGCCGCGGGCGCCATCAGCCTGGTGTTCGGGATGTTCGTGACCTATCAGATCGGCTTCGGCGCCGGCCTCTTTACCGCCAACCCCATCTGGATCCCGAAGTAGCGGCTTGGACTGAGACGTCGGGAACTACATTGCCGCGAAGGCATGCTCGCGGGCATGCGACTTCTTGATGGCCAGCAGTTCGACCGCCTTCTGCGCGATGTGCTCGGCGCTGACCTCGAATTCCTTGATCAGCTCCCAGGGAGCGCCCGAATCGCCAA
>DATEGM010000021.1:0-2938 GCA_035280085.1 Terriglobales bacterium | reverse complement strand
AAACACGAAAATCCTGAGCTGCTCGAGGCCGAGCTGCACGCCCTCGAAGGCCGAGATCTGCAGCTTTGGTGCCTGGGCGGCGTTATCGCCCTCATCCTGGGCACCGGCTTTCTCGCCCTGCTCGTGCCTCGGGTGCTGTGGAACGCGGGCAGCGCCTTGCGATTTCAGCAGAACCTCCCCGCCCTTTTCTTTGGCCTGCTGATCCTGCTTCTGCTGGCTACCGTCTACATGGTCCAGCAACGGCTGCGGCTCACCCGCACCCGCCGCGACCTTGTCGGCCGCCTGTTGCAGGCGGAAAGAGTCGCGCGCGTGGACGAACTGACCGGTCTCTTCAACCGGCGCACGCTCGATGAGGTGCTGCCTCGGGAGATGGCCCGCGCCCAGCGTGCCGGCAACCAGCTTTCCGTTGTCATGGTGGACGTTGACGGCTTCAAATCCCTGAGCGACCGTTTCGGGCACGTGGTTTCCGAGCGCGTCCTGCTGGAGGTGTCGCGGATGCTCAAACGCAACTTCCGCGCTGCCGACATTCTTCTGCGCTATGGCGCGGATGAATTCCTGGCTGTCTTGCCAGAAACCGACCGCCGCGAAGCGCAGATCGCCGTGGATCGCCTGTATAGCGGGGTGGTGCAGTGGAACCGGCGTAACCAGGACTTCGGCTACAGGCTGGGTTTGAGCTGCGGCATTGCCCAGTTCATTCCCGATGCCAGCACCCCAGAATCCCTGGTTGAAGCCGCCGACGCCGAAATGTACAACCTGCGCCAGGCCCGACGTGTCACTTCGCAACCTGCTGCTCCTCACATTCAGGCGTAGTCTCGTCAACTCAGATCCAAATTCTTACCGCCGAGGCGCCGAGAAGTAAGAACATAACCGATGTTCTCGGCGCCCTTTGCGTCTCTGCGGTGAATTTCTTGCCTCTAGGCAACGCGCTGCGCTTCCCCGCGCTGCTCGCTGAATAGCCGGATCATTTCCCGATTGAATGCCGGAATGTCCGAGGGCTGCCGGCTGCTCACCCAGTTCTTATCGCGCACGCACTCCGCGTCCTGCCACTCGGCGCCGGCGTTGCGAATGTCATCCTGGATGGTGTGATAGCTGGTCATCTTTCGCCCGCGCACCAGCCCGGCTGAAACCAGCAGCCAGGGACCGTGGCAGATCACGGCAATGGGCTTCCCGTTGCGGTCCATCTCGCGCACAAATTCCTGCGCCTCGGGCACCACACGCAGCGTGTCCGCATTCAGGGCGCCTCCGGGGATTTGCACCGCATCGAACTCGGACGCCTGCACCTGGTCAAACGTCCTGTCTACATCCACTTGAATGCTCTTTTCATCATGGCGGACGGCCTGGATCTTCCCCGGCTTCTGTGAGATCACAACCGTCTTGGCGCCTGCGGCCTCCAGGGCCTTTTTGGGCTCTGTCAGCTCTGATTCCTCAAAATCCTGGGTGGCAATAATCGCTACCTTCATTCCACTGAGTTCTTGTGCCATTGCTTATCTCCCTTCAAATTCGAAAATTGAGACCCGCTTTCGCCGATCAGGGCGGGAGCGGGTCAGTGCACCACACTATGTTTGAGGACGTTAACTGTGAACGTGGGGCTGCTTGTTAGGGAGAAGCATGGAGCGGGGCAGGGGTTGGCCAAAAGATTAGCATTCAGCACTCAGCAGTCACCACTCAGGCGTCCCTGGCGATCAGGGCCATCAGGGAAAACCCGTGAGCTCAAGTATTGATTGTTGTGGAGAATTTCTGCGGCACCTACGTCTAGGGGCTAAGTGCTAACGGCTAATTGCTAAGTGCTCGCTGCTGATTGCTGATGGTGCTGACGTAATCACTGTCACCAGTGGTTCACCGCTTCCCGCGAACCGGCATCTCCCGTGACGGGCTAAATGCTAAGTGCTAATTGCTAATGGCTAAATGCTTCTTTTCAGCTGCCCACACGCGGCGTAGATATCCCGTCCCCGCGGCCGGCGAATGAACGTGGGCACCCCGCCGCCAATGAGCACTTGTTGAAACGCCAGCACCCGCTCCTGCGCCGGCGTAGCAAAATCAATCCCCGGGCCCGGATTCAGCGCTATCAGGTTCACCTTGGCCCGGATGCCACGAATCGCGTCCAGCACTTCCCTCGCGTTCTCTACCGAGTCATTCACCCCATCCAGCAATACATACTCGAAGGTCAGCCGTTCCCGGTTGCGCAGCGGAAATTCGCGCGCCGCTCGCAGCAGCATCTCCAGACTCCACTTGCGGTTAAGCGGCATCAACTGACTGCGTAGCTCATCCTTGGAAGCGTTTAGCGAAATGGCCAGCTTGGGCCGAACCGCCTCCCGCCCCAGGTCGTATATCCTCGGCACAATTCCGGCGGTGGAGACGGTCATCCGCGATTGAGGAATGCCCACTCCCTCGGCCAGCAAACGCACCGCCTTCATGAAGTTATCGAAATTCAGCAGGGGCTCTCCCATGCCCATGAAAACCAGGTTCAGTCGCTCCCGCCCCGGAAACGCCTTCTGGTCATTTAGCACGGTGATAATTTGGCCTACGATCTCCCCCGCCGTCAGGTTGCGCTTCACTCCCAGCAGGGCCGTGAGGCAGAACTGGCAGCCCACTGCGCACCCTACCTGGCTGGAAACGCATATGGTCGCCCTGTGCCAGTCCCGGCCCTTTTCTTCTTCGTCTCCCGCTTCACTGCCGTCTCCGGCCTCGCCGGAGTCGCCTTCCGGCATCCACACCGTCTCCACGCTTTCACCATCAACGAACGCCATCAGGTAACGAACCGTGCCGTCGCTGGAGACAAAGCGCTTCTGTATCTCAGGCGGCCCGATTGCGTAGCCCCGTTCTTTCAATAACTGACGAAAACTCTGCGGCAGAGTGGAGATTTCTTCGGGCGAGTCGATCCGTTCCCCGTAAATCGCCTGGAAGAGTTGCCGGCCCCGGTAAGCGGGCTCCCCGGAGC
>DATEGM010000020.1:0-12220 GCA_035280085.1 Terriglobales bacterium | reverse complement strand
CAGCAGATGAGGCAGGTAGCCACGGCCACCCATACCAGCACCTCCACCGCGATGGTGGGCGCGTTCACAGCCACCGCTCCAGAAAGCGCGCGAACACCAGTCCACCCCCAAAGGCGAGCAGCGCCAGGGCCAAGGGCAGATCGTAGAAGTTAACCTGGCCCATCCCTTCGGCCAGCATCACCAGCAGCAGGGTGACAACCATGCCTGCCATTTCCAGCCCCACCAGGCGCTCCACGGTATCGCCGCGAAAGCTGGCGATGCCGCACGGCACCAGCGCGAACAGCAGCACCGCCGCTCCCAGCAGCCACACGTTCATCCGGTCGCTCCCAGCTTTTTCGTGATCAAGGGGGTGCCCGTGGGCGAAACCTGGTGAACCAGCATGAAGTTCCGCGGTTTATCAATTCCCACCACAATGAAGTTTGGAGGAATGGTGGTTAGCGTGATAGCAAGGGCGCGACGGGCCGCGGCTTCAGAATCATCGCCGCCGGCGCGGAAGGGCACTACCCGGAGCTGCGCCTCCGACTTCTTTCCTGCCAGCCGGCGAGCCAGCGCCCAGAAGATGGCGGCCGTGCCGGTGAGCGCATACCACGGCTCCCAGGCAAACAGCCACAACCATTTCAGGCGCGGACGGAATTGGGCCAGACGCTGCGACTTGACCAGGCCATCTGCTACCGCCCCAAGCGCCGCAGCGGCTATTCCC
Organism: Terriglobales bacterium; assembly: GCA_035280085.1. GTDB lineage: Bacteria > Acidobacteriota > Terriglobia > Terriglobales > Acidobacteriaceae > JAICWP01. The sequence goes on along the minus strand of DATEGM010000020.1, from coordinate 11,520 downwards.
GCGGTGAATTCGGCCAGCTGCATCGAATTTACGAACAGCATCCACAGGCCGAGCAGGAACAGGAATTCGATGCTGGAGAATTCGATTGCCTTCAGGATCCGACCCTGCACTCAGACCGCCTTTTCGGGCAATGCAAGCCGCTCTCAGGTAGAGAGCCGAGTTGAAGGGCAGGTTGCCCATCGCCAACTCCTGCCCAGGCATTGCAACTGGAAGAAGAACCGTGGGCCGGCTGGCAGGCCGGGTACAACCCGCGTTTATAGGAAGTAGTCCAAGAGCTAAGCTGTTCAGCTGCCGCTGGTTACCTTGGTGGCATTTGTTGCACCGGGGGGCCGGAATTCGGCATCAAACGCGTTATAATGACGTCAGTTCTCGCCAAAGGACGGTCTTTCCAAGATCGAAGTGCAGATGCCCAACCGATTTAAAGCGTTAATTCTCTCCGTCTCTCTTGTCGTGGTGCTGTTCATGGTGGCCGGCGGCCTGGTGGTCAGGGCTTCCGACAACAACGACGGCGCCTACCGGCAGCTCGGCGTTTATAGCGAAGTTCTTTCCCGCATCCGCAGCGAGTATGTGGAGGAGCCGAACATCCCCAAAGTGACGGACGGGGCGCTCCACGGGCTGCTGGAATCGCTGGACGCCAACTCCAGCTACCTGAATCCCGACCAGTACCGGGAGTACAAGGCGCACAAGCGGGAGGGCAAGGCCGATATCGGCGCCGCCATCTCCAAGCGCTTCGGTTACGCCGCCATCATTGCGGTGGTGCCGGGCGGACCGGCGGATAAGGCCGGCGTGGAGGGCTCTGACATCATCGAGTCGGTCGAGAATCAGAGCACCCGCGACATGTCGCTGGCGGAAATTCGCGACAAGCTTTCGGGCACTCCCGGGTCGAACGTGGTGCTTTCCATCGTGCGCGCCCGCCGCGCCGAGCCGCAAAAGATTACCATCACACGCGACCTGGTGAATTTCCCGCCTGTCTCCGACAAGATGCTGGAAGAGCAGATCGGCTACATCAAGGCGGACATCATCAACAAGGGAAAGGCGCAGGAGATTGCGGCCAAGCTTAAATCCCTGCAGCGCGAGGGCGCTAAGAAGCTGATCCTCGACCTGCGCGATTGCGCTGATGGCGACGAGGCCGAGGGCGTAACCGTGGCCAATCTTTTTCTCAACCACGGCACCATCGCTTACCTGCAGGGCCAAAAGTATCCCCGCCAGACCTTTAACGCTGACCCCTCTAAGGCGGTGACCAACCTGCCCCTGGTGGTGATGGTGAACCGGGGCACGGCGGGACCGGCGGAGCTTGTGGCCGGGGCGATCATGGAAAATGGCCGCGGCGACGTAGTGGGGGATAAGACCTTCGGAGTAGGCTCGGTACAGAAGCTGATCGAAATTCCCGATGGCTCCGCGCTCATCCTTTCAATTGCCAAGTACTACACGCCCGGAGGCAAAGCCATCCAGGACACAGCGATTACTCCCAATGTGCTGGTGGCCGATGCCGACCAGGATGCGGTTCTGCCCGACGATGACAGCGGCCCAACCACCGACCAGGAGCGCAAAATCGAGAAGCAGCACGAAGATGACCAACTGCACAAAGCCATTGACGTGCTGAAGACGCGGCAGGCGAAATCGTAGATTCCACGTTTTTCGATCATCGCGCGCCTGCGGGCGCGCGAATTTTTTTAGCAATTAGCAATTGGCAGTTAGCACTTAGCCTCTTGAGGTCCCCGGTAACGACAACGAAAATCACTCGCGGTGATGCAGTGGGAACGAGCTCTGTGATTTTCGGGCTAACGACGCTCTCGACGGGCTAAATGCTAAGTGCTAACTGCTACTGCTAGCTGCTTCCTTCCCACGTGCCTTGCTGGCCACTGCCCACCGACCACTGGCCACTGCTCCAGTGCTATCCTGAACTCATCCTCCCATGAAGTTGCTGGACGCAGACCGGCTCCCGGTAGAGGTCCGTACTCCCGAAGAAATGGCGGCCCGGCGTCGCCTGGTGGCCTGGATTTTGTATGGGGTTCTGGTGCTGCTGGCTGCCGGGGCTGGCTCCCTGGCCGGCCTTCTGTTTGTCTACAACACTGACCTGCCCCAGGTGGATGACCTGGAGCACTACCGTCCCATTTCCAATACAGAGCTTTACGACGACCAGGGACGCGTGATCGGCTCTTTTGCCCTGCAGCGCCGGGTGGTGGCCCGCTATCAGGATTACCCACCCGTGCTGCGCGAAGCGGTGATCTCCATCGAGGACAAGAATTTTGAGAAGCACTGGGGCGTGAACGTGTGGCGCATCCTGGGCGCCGCCTGGCGCGACCTTATCTCCGGCGGCAAAGTGCAGGGCGCTTCCACGCTGACCATGCAGCTTTCGCGCAACCTGTTCCTTTCCCCGGAGCGCACCTACGGCCGCAAGCTGGAGGAGATCCTGCTGGCCATCCAGATTGAGCGCCGCTTCACCAAGGCGCAAATTTTCACGCTCTATGCCAACCAGATTTTTCTCGGCCACGGCGTTTACGGGTTCGAGACCGGCGCCGAATTCTACTTCGGCAGGCACGCCCGCGATTTGACCCTGCCCGAAGCCGCCATGCTGGCCGGTTTGCCCAAAGCGCCCAGCGCCTACTCGCCTATCAACAGCCCGGAGCGCGCGCTGCGCCGCCGCAACCTGGTGATCAACTCCATGCTGGAGGACGGCAAGATTACGGCCGCCGAGGCCACGGCTGCCAAAGAACAGCCCATCCGGCTGAACCTGCAGACCGACCCCAATTCGCTGGCGCCCTATTTCGTCGAGGAGATTCGCCGTTATCTGGAGAAGAAATACGGCAGCGACCAGGTGCACCAGGGCGGATTGCGGGTTTTCACCACGCTGGACATGGACATGCAGAAAGCGGCCAATCAGGCAGTACTGGATGGGCTGGTCGCCTACGAGCACCGCCATGGCTGGAAAGGTCGCCTGGAAAACGTGCTGCTGGAGGGGCAAACACTGGAGGCTTACCACAACCCCGACTGGGACGAGACCATAGTGCCGGGCGCATACGTGCACGCTCTGGTCACGGAAGTTGCCGGGGGCGAGGCGGTGGTGAAGTTCGGCCGCTATTTCGCTTCCCTTGGGCCCTCCGAAGTGGCCTGGACCGGGCGGCGTGTTTCCCAGTTGCTGGCTCCGGGTGACGTTGCCTACCTCAAAGTGATTTCGCTTGGACCGGACAATCGGGCGCGAGTAACGCTGGAGCAGGATTCCGGCGTGCAGGGCGCGCTGGTCGCCATTGACAACGCCAGCGGCGCCATTAAGGCCATGGTAGGCGGGCGCGACTTCGACACTTCCAAGTTCAACCACGCCACCCAGGCGCAGCGCCAGGTGGGCTCCTCCTTCAAGCCCTACGTCTACACCGCCGCCATTGACCAGGGGGCCACGCCCGACGACGTGGTGCTCGACGCGCCCGTCACCTTCAATACGCCTTCGGGACCCTACATTCCGCACAACTATGACGAGAAGTTCGAAGGCAACATCACCCTGCGCCGCGCCCTGGCCAACTCGCGCAACATTCCCGCTTTGAAGACGGCGGAAAAGGTTGGCATCGAGACGGTGATCGGCTACGCCCATCGTTTCGGCATCAGCGAAGAAATTCCTGACTACCTGCCGATTGCCCTGGGCGCCGCCGACGCCACCGTGCTGGAGCAGACTTCCGCCTTCAGCGTTTTCCCCGAAGACGGTGTGCGCCTGCTCCCACGCTACATCACTAAAGTGACCGGTTACGACGGGCGCCTGCTGGAGGAAAACTATCCCGACGTGCGCGACGTGATCAGCCAGCGCACCGCGCGCATCATGACCTCGATGCTGCATGAGGTGGTGCTGCATGGCACGGCGGTGGCCGCCAGTCGCATGCCCTATCCGCTAGCCGGCAAGACCGGGACCACCAACGATTTCACCGACGCCTGGTTCGTCGGCTTTTCGCCCAACCTGACCTGCGGTGTGTGGGTGGGATTTGATGAGAAAAAGACGCTGGGCAACAAGGAGACGGGAGCGCGGGCGGCGCTGCCCATCTGGATGCAGTTCATGTCGGCGGCGCTGAAGGGCCACGATGCGGGCGAATTCCAGCCTCCGCCGCCGCTCCAGCCCAGCGCCGTGGTACAGAAGGTGGACACGCCCGACAGCGCGCCCACGGCCGATGAAACGCACTAGCGCGGCGAATGGTCCGTTCTCGTTATCTTTCTTCGACGTTCGCCACCAATTCCCCTTGCGGGCTATCGGTATATCCAGCCCCACTGCTTTGACGTCATGCTGAGGCACTTTAGTGCCGAAGCATCTCGCGTGTACCGCCGCGACGTCTTGCCCACAAACTCAGGGTCCTTCGACTCGCGCTCGTTTCACTTCGTTCAACGCGCGCTCGCTCAGGATGACAAAGAGAAAGCGCGCGGCGTACGGCACGGCTGAAAGCCGTGCCCTGATACGAATTATTGTCGCGTCAGCGTCACCCGGCCAAAGGGTTTGGAGACGCCTTTTTCCACATTGTCCATGCGCCACTCCCAGGAGTCCGCTTTGGAGTCATAAATGAAGTTATTGGTGAAAGTGATCTCGCCTTTGTCGTTTTTAAACACGAAGGGAAGTTCGCTCGCCTGTGGGGCGGCTGTCCCTATGGATTCCGGCGAGAGACCTCCGTACACATCCAGCCACACACAGGAATAGTGCGGCGGCTTCTGGTTCCAGGCAAGGAAGATGATGGCCTCGTATTGCGGCCCGCCGCTGCTGTTCTTCTCCCGCGCCACCTCGTGGATCTGCAGGTAATGATGGCCAAGCACCCACTGCGCCTTCACGTCGTGCGTTGTCTTTTGCCCGGCAATGGTTCCATGCATCACCCAGGAGCCCGCCAGGTGGTCAAGCAGCGGCGAGTTCACCGGCGGTTGTTGCGCGGCCGCCGCCACGCTCATCATCACGCACATCAAACCAGCTGCAGCGCGCTTGTGCATCATTTCCCCCGCAATTGCCTCGCAAGAATGTATCGGACGTTCGAAATGCAGATGGCCCAGGGGCAAAACGGTAACACCTAAACGTATCATTTGTTCGAGAAATGTCCGTGGCGCCTTGCTACGGCACCGTTCCCACCTGAGCACCTCGCAACGAAGCGGATTGATTATCGGGGGCGTGACCGTTATTTTTGGCGCATGCGCCGTCTCTTATCCCGGCAAATCCTGGAAATTGTTTTGTTATGGCTGGTCCTGCTTGCAACGGCACGGGCGCAAGCGGCGGTTCCGGAACTGGTGGTACAACGCGCGGACACCGGCTTTTGCCGGCGTGTTGCGTTCAGCCATGATGGGCGCCTGCTGGCCACCGACAACGAGGACGAAGTACTACTTTGGGAAGTGAGCACGGGCAGGCTGCTGAGCAGCATGAAGCCTTACCTGAGCCCCATGATTCGGCACCACCTGGATACCGGGGGCACGGAAGTGGGCGGGACGCGCGCTAAGGGTAAAATCGTATTCAGTCCTGACGACAAGTTTGTGGCCGTGTTGCCGGTGGATTTCGCGAACGTCCTGAACTTTGGCTCACCCGGTGCGCCATCCTCAATCTGGGACCTGAACAGCGGGCAGCCGTTAAGCACCGCACAATGGAACCTGGATGGGCCGGTGGCGCGCAATCCCGCCGCTCCCTCCACCCCGGAAGTGGAAACGTGGATGCTTTCCGGCAACCGGCAAAATGTGGCGCGGCTGCTGGAGAACGGCATGCGGCTGCAGGCCATCAGCGCCGACGGCAGAATCGGCGCTGCGCGGAATGACACGCCCAGAAACCAAGAGCACATTCAGCTGATTGATCTGAAGACCGGCGGCGTGCTACGGACCATAGATGCCACCTTCAATGATGTGCTGGCCATGGTGTTAAGCCCCGATGGACGCTACCTGGCCGCGCATTCCAGCGATCGCCGCTTCGTGACCGTCTGGGACACTGCGTCCGGTGCCGAGTTGACCGAAATCAAGCAGAAGGTCCAGTACCCTTCCGTGGGACAGCTGGCCTTCAGTCCTGAGGGCAAATGGCTGGCGGTGCGCTATAGCGGGGAAATTGCTCTGTTTGACACCACAGGCTGGAAACAAGCCAACTCTTTCGCCACCGGCGACGGGGAGGGCGACTATGGCGAGCTTGTGTTCAGTCCTGATGGCCGTGAGCTTGCCGTTGCCGGGCAGGCAGTTCGTATATTAGACGCCGCGACGGGAAAGCTGCTGGCGACGGCATGTTCTTCCCCGCTGCATGGCTTAACGGCGGTGGAGTGGAACCGGAAGAATGGCGGGTTCGCTATTTCCGGCGACAAGTTTGCCAAAGTCTGGCCAGCGGAACCGGCGGCGGCGCCGGCAACGCTGAAGACGGAGGGCACAATCCATGCCATGGGAGTGGCTCCGGATGGACAGGTGGCCCTGGGCACCCGCGATGACGATCACGATGTGAAGGGACACACGTATTACGAGGGAGAAACCAAAATCTGGAAAGTGAGTGATCCCGGAAAGCCTATTGCAGTGGGAGCGGGGTCGGAGCTGCCTAACCTTTCGGGCGGTTCCTCGAACAGCATTGACTTCTCCCCGGATGGGAAGCTGATGGCGGCGGCGATGCTTGATGAACTGCCCTGCAACTCGAAGCACCCGGATCCGGCCTGCGAGACGGACGAGATTCCGTTTGTCGGCCTGCTCACCCTAAGCGATCCCGCAACGGGCAAGTTCCTCCGCCAGCGCCGGCAACCCGATCCAAAACTGAATGTGGTCGCCTTCAGCCCGGACGGAGCGCAGATCGCCACCGGGCAGCAGGAGCAAATCGTGAAGATTTATGACGCGGCCACGCTGAACCGGAGCCGGGCCTTCCCTAATCCCGAGCAACAGCCGCCCTTCGCCATCAGAGACTACGGGACCTCAGCCCTGGCCTACAGCCCGGACGGCAAGCTTCTTCTGGCCGGCTCAGAAACCGGAGTTGTGTGGGTGCTGGACGCGGCCGGCAAGGCGGCGGGGCGTCTTCTGCACCAGTACGAAGAGTTCAATGCGGGCGAGCCGAACGAACGTTCCGCCGGCCCCATTGTTGCCGTGTTCTTTTCGCCAGACGGCAAGCGCGCCTGGGCGGTGCAGTCGAGCGGCAAGGCATGGCTGTGGAACACGGGCGACTGGAACAGTGCCGGCAGCTACCAGAAGGAGCGGGGAGCCTCTTCGGCTGCGCTGAGCCCTAATGGCAAGGTGATTGCGATCGCGAACCAGGACGGGGCTGTGCGATTCTATGCGGCGGAAAGCGGAGAGTTGAAGCTGGTGCTGGCCAGCGCGACGGCTCCCGACAGCGCCCTGGTAGTCGCGACCGATGGGCGCTACGACTTCGGCGCTCCCGGCGACCTTTCTCTTGCGGCTTACCGCGTAGGACGTGAAACCGCGAGTGTGGATCGCCTGCCCGGCGCACGGCGGGTGCGGGGGCTTCTAGGCGAGTTCCTGAAGGAAAATGCCGCGCCAACGAAAGCTTCGTCCCCGACTGGAAATTGACTCGTGCCGGGCTGCTCACGACGCGGATCGGTGCCGTCCTTACAGGACTCGGCTTTCGGTAGGTCCCCTGACCCAGGACTCCCGTCCTGGGCTTTACTGTACCGCCGCGGCGCGGCTGATTTTCTCCTGCCGGCGGATCACGTCAGCAAAAGGACAAGGTCCGATATCCTCGGCCACTCGCCGTTTGCGAAAAGGTGCGAAAACCGCGGCCGGCTGTGCACGCTAGTTTGCCTGGTCCGCACTCCGCATCTCATTTCGCGGTAAGCTGACGGCGCACGACTTCGCTCACCAGCTTGCCATCAACGCGAGCGCCGGCGGCCTGAAAGTGGGCCATAACCGCCTTTATGATGGCGCCCATGTCCTTTAGTGTGGGGCTGCCCATTTCCGCCACCTTAGCCCGCACTACCGACTCTATCTCCGCCTCCGGCACAGCCTGCGGCAGGTAGGTTTCGATCAGCTTGATTTCGGCGGTTTCCTTATCGGCCAGCTCCTGCCGGCCGCCCTTGGTGAACTGCTCCACCGAGTCTTTGCGCTGCTTTATCAGGCTGTTAAGCACCTGCATCTCTTCGGTGTCGTCGAGTTTGCCGCGCTTCTCGATTTCGCGGTTTTTGAGGGCGGCTTTGACCATGCGCAGGGCGGAGAGGCGGCGCTCATCCCGGGCCTTCATGGCCTCGGTCATGTCCTTTTGTACTTTTTCGCTGATGCTCATCGTGGTTCATTATAGAGGCTAGCCTTCCCCCTTAAAGGTATGATTGCGCCCCAGGGGCCGCAGTGTACCCCTTGGCAACATTGGATTTGCGCCCTGCCCGCCCCCAGGACAGGCGCCAGCCGCCGCACCCCGGGGTGCGACGCTTAACCGCATGATGAGCTCACTTTCGCCATTAGCCATCGTACTGGGGATTATCTTCGGCCTGGCCGTGCTGGGCGCGGGGATTGCCCTGGTGTACAACCTGCGCAAGTTTGCCGGGTTTCGCGAGGTGGCCCGCGATGCGGAAAAGATTTGCGACGCCCTGGCCGGGGAACTGTTTCGCGATGGCGGCGACCTGGTGGTTTCCGGGAATTTCAGCCGCCTGCCCACCGTGGTGCGCTTTTCCAACAAGGAGGACGTGCCCGGCCTGAACATCCGCATGGGGGTGCCGGCCAACTTCACGCTGTGGATTGCGCCGCGTTCTCTCGACCCAGGAGAAGGGCGGGCGATCGTGCGCACCGGGGATACCGCCTTCGACAGCCGCTTCATAACCCGCAGCGACGAGCCCGGGCAAGCGCGGCTGTTTCTGGCCCTGCAGACCGTGCCCCGGGCAATTCATCAACTTGCCTGCTCCAACGGGAGTTTCCTAGCCATTACTCCGGCCTCGGTGGAAATAAGCGAACTGGTGATTCCCGGCGAATCGCCGGCCCGCCACGTCCTGGACCACCTGCAATCGGTGGCCACACTGGCGGCGGCGCTGAAGCACATGCCTGCTGCCGACACGGTGAAAGTGGAACCGCTGCGCAAGGAAAAGCGCATTCTGGGGCGGGCCGCCATTGTTGTGGGGGCGATCACCGCAGTCGTGGTGGTCATCGCCGCCACTCAGCGGGCGGCGCACAAGGAGGTGCCGGTGCTGGCCCAAAGCAACAACGCTGCCGCGGGCATCCTGCCGGTGGATGCCACCCTTATTGCGGGGGTGAACGATTGGCGGGCCGCCACCGCGGACGACTTCGACCCGGATGCGGTGGCCTGGCTGCGCAGTACCGGGGCGCCCGTGAGCGGGCGCGTGGCCGGGGATTTTTCCGGCCGCGGCAGCGATCAGGATGTGGCCTATGTGCTGGTTCGTTCCGACGGGGTACGGCGCATCGCGCTGCTGGCCGACGGGGTGGACCGCTACGATGTCCGCTACCCCACCATCGCGCTAATCGCGCGCGTGCCCAAATCCTCTTTAAACGGAGTTCAGTGGGTGGGCCCCGCGCCTGCCAATGTGAATGGGGACGGCTTGCTGATTGTGCGGAAAGGCGACGATCCCCACTCCGGGCTAGTGCTGTTCGTGGTCAACAACCGCATTGTGACCACGGTGCCTGAGAATTACCAGAGTCTGAGCCCGCAATAACTCCAGAGTTAAAGCGAAAACGTCCGCCTAACTTCAGGAAAGCTTCGCCTCCGGCTGCAGCTGCAGCGTCTCCACTGCTTTCTTCGTGTGCACGTGATCCAGGTAACGGTGCCGCCGGCAGAATTGCGAGCCTTCCTGGGTGGCGCGCCGGCAGCGCGCGCTCTGCAGCATGATGGCGGAGCGGAGCTGGGTCGCATGGCAGCGCCGTGCGCCGCAGTCGGCGCAGCTGTCGTCATCACGCCAGGCATGGCGATGTCGGGTCATACTCATGAATGTTCCCCATCTGCTGCGCCGGACATTCGGCGAGCGGGTCGCAGTAGCGACTTTGAAATGCCAATGCCCACGAGCCGGCACCCTTGGGAGCCGGCCCAGCCAGAAGCATCAGCTCAATAGTTTGGACGATGAACGAACAAGAAACGTTGCGTGGCATCGTGAGTAGAACCCGCGAAAGTTATAGAAGGCAGAGGATTTATCCAAGCATAGCTAACAAAAGCTATCATAATATATCCACAAACCAACCCCGGCGGCCAGGGCGACGTCAGCGCCGCTTCCCGCTTTGGACCCGCAGCCGGCCCGCAACTCTGCGCAAAGGTTTTCCTTCACCTGCTCCGTGAGCTAAGCTGAAGGGGATTCCTAAAATCTTCACCAGAAGGTCTCCTACTCCCATGTTGCGAAAAACACGGCTGTTTACTCCCGGACCAACGCCGCTGCTGCCCGCGGCGCAAGTGGCCATGGCTTCGGCCGGCATGCACCACCGCACCGCTGAATTTCGCGCCTTGTTTACGCGCACATTGGCCGACCTGAAGGAATTTATCGGAACCCACAACGACGTTCTCATACTCGCCTCATCGGGCACGGGGGCCATGGAGGCCTCGGTGACCAACCTGACCTCGCCCGGCGACCAGGTTCTGGTGCTCAGCGCGGGCAAATTCGGCGAACGCTGGCGCGACCTGGCACAGGCTTTTGGCTGCCAGGTGGAGGTTCTAAGCGCGCCTTATGGCCAGACTTTTTCCACGGCCCAAGTCCGCGAAAAGCTCACGCCCGGCGTGCGCGCGGTTTATGTGCAGGCCACGGAGAGCTCCACCGGGGCGCGGCACGATGTGGAAGCTATCGCCAAGCTGGTGCGTTCGCAGGCGCCGCAGGCCCTGCTGGTGGTGGACGCCATCACCGGGCTGGGCACCACGCGCCTGGATGTGGACGGCTGGGGCATTGACGTGATCATCGGCGGCTCGCAGAAGGCGCTGATGATTCCTCCCGGCCTGGCTTACCTGGCGGTGAGCGAGCGGGCCTGGCAACGCATGGAGAGCACGCGTTCGGCGCGCTATTACTTCGATTTGAGCAAGGAGCGCAAGGCCGCCGGCAAAGGCGAGTCGGCGTTCACTCCGGCGACGGCGCTGATTGCCGCCCTGGGGGCGGCACTCGAATATCTGCGCCAGGGAGGCGACGGGAGCCTGGCCGCAGGACGTGACCGCCTGATAGCGGGCGCCGAACTGTGCGCCCAGATGACACGGGCCGCGGTGGAGGCGCTCGGCTTGCATCTTTTTTCGCAAACTTCGCCGGCTTCGGCGCTCACCGCGGTGGTGCCGCCGGCTGGATTGGATTCGGGCAAGATTGTGGCCGGTCTGCGCGACAAGTTCGGCGCCGTGGTGGCCAACGGGCAGGGCGAGATGAAGGGCAAGCTCTTCCGCATCGCCCACATCGGCTACTACGACTACCTGGACACCATTGGCGTAATTGGGGCGCTGGAGCACGTGCTGGCCGCCTCGGGTTCGTCCGTTGAACTGGGCGCCGGTTTGCGCGCTGCGCAGGAAGTTTACGCCACGGAGGCGGAGTCAACGCAGCCCGCTGCCGCGCGCGCCTGATCGGACAACGCCATGAAAATCGTCATCGCAGAAAAGATCTCTTCTTCCGCGGTCGAACTGCTCAAGGAAGAATCGCGCTGGACCGTCATCAC
>DATEGM010000019.1:0-8300 GCA_035280085.1 Terriglobales bacterium | reverse complement strand
TGCGCTGGCGGTAGCCCACCCTTCCCCAAAAACAATGGGGGTGCCCCACCCTTTGCGGTTTGGGCAAAGGGTGGGAGAGAAAATCGCGCACCTAAGCGGCGGGTTTCACCTTCAACTCCATGCGCAGCCAGTGGTTGATCCACCCACCCAACGAAAACCACGTTGGGTGGGGCACCCACGTTTGGTTTGTAGGATACTCTCGTGTCGAAAGGGTGGGCCACCCGCGCCGACTCTTTTATAGTCGGATACCGAGGTCCCTGGCCAGCCGGCGAATCGCAGCCATTCTTAACGCGTCAGACCTTAGGCTCGGGCTTGGGGGCGCCGCACCAGGCACGCATGCTTGTCTGGAACTTCTCGCGCTCTTCGGGCGTCATGTGTTCCCAGCGCTCGCGCATGCGGCCACGCCAATGCATACGCCTGCCCCCGTGACTATGGAAGCTGCCGAAGAGAATCTTGCACAGAATGACAACTCCCACAGCCTGCCAAAAGCCGATGTGCCGCAAACCAAAGAGAGCGGGCATGAGCCAGTTCCACAGGGCCATGACTACAAAGCCGAAGACAACAAAAGCGATTATCGCGAACAAAATGAACTTGATTATCCTTGCTATCCAATTCTTTTTCATTGTGCTCCTCACAGTTTCGTAAACTCGTCATGTATGTCCTGGAGCCGGCGGCGCAAGTGCAGCACGGCGTAGTGCTTGCGAGAGAGCAGAGTGTTCACGCTGACGCCGGTGGCGGCAGAAATCTCGCGGAAGCTGCGGCCTTCAAACTCCTGGGCGATAAAGACTTCGCGCTGCTCTTCGGGAAGCTCTTCCAGGGCGTCGTCCAGTTCGGCCAGGAGCAGATTGCGCGCGAAAGCCGCTTCCGGCCCTGACTCCGGCGAGGGGAGCAGGTCCTGCAGGTTGAGCGAGTCGCCATGTTCGAGGGCGGCCGGCTCTTCGCGCAGCGGATCAGTCTTCTTTTTGCGGTACAGGTCAATGATGCGGTTACGTGCGACGCGAAAGAGCCAGGCGCCGGCCTGCTCAATCGGCTTCATCAGGCGGTAAGCCTGCACGAATTCGTAGAAGACGTCCTGCAGAATATCTTCCGCGTCGGCCTCGTTGGCCACGCGCTTACGGATAAAGTTGCGCAGCCGGGCTCTCTCCTTCTGGACAGCCGCGGAGATGCTCCGATCCTGCTCAGTCGTCATCCACTCGATGGTAGTCGCCTCTTCCATCTGGTGGTGTAGACGAATGAGCGACCTGAATATTTTGGGGAAAATGAAGCACAGGGAGGTGATTGCCGTCACAGCCCCAGAAAGGGACAGAGTTTAGGCTGGAAAGGGGTAGTGGGTTCAACCTGCCCGGGCGGCGCCGCTCCCGGACGCGACGGTCGCCGAGGGAGCCGCGCGCGCAGAAAGGGGGCTCTATGAAGCCCTTCAGCCTGATGCTTGGCAGTATCCTTTCCGTCGCCGTCATAGCTGTGTTGCTGCTGACCTTCGGCATGAAGCCAGGTCCCAGCGAGCAAGGCGCGGCACTTTACAACGTTGCCAGCGAGAGCACTGTGAAAGGCACGGTGCGCGCGGTTGAGGACTACACCTGCCCGGTGAGCGAGAACGAGATGGGGCGGCACCTGCGCATGCAGACCGCAGCCGGCGCGATGGAAATTCACCTGGCGCCGGCGCGAGTGATGCGCAGCCAGAAGTTCACCTTCTCGCCCGGTGATGAAATCGAGGTCCTCGGTTCCAGGGTGAAAATAGAGGGCCAGGAATCCATCATCGCGCGCGAGGTCACACGCGGCAGCGAGAGCTTCTTCATCCGCGATCGCGAAGGAAAACTCCTGCTGATCCAGCAGTAGCGTGCCGCTGACGGTGGCGGAGGTGATGTGGAAGGAGCACAACATGCTTCCCTTTCGTGACCGGGCGGAAGCTGGGCGGCTGCTGGGAAGCGCGCTAGCGGCTTATGAAGGCCAGGCGGATGTACTGGTGCTGGCGCTGCCCCGGGGCGGCAGTCCCGTAGGCTACGAAGTAGCCAGAGCGCTGGGCGCTCCGTTGGACATATTCGTGGTACGCAAGCTAGGGGCGCCGGGCAATCCGGAACTGGCGATTGGGGCAGTGGCTCCCGGTGGAGTAGGCATACTGCAGGAGGAAATCATCGCCGGGCTGGAGATTTCGGCTGATGAAGTCGCCGTCATCGCCACCCGGGAGGAACAAGCGCGACGGCAAAGTGAAGAACTATACCGCCGCAATCTGCCGGCGCAACCCATCGTGGGAACTACCGTGATCCTGGTGGACGATGGCATTGCGACCGGGGCCACGATGCGCGCCGCCATCGCGGCCTTGCGCCGCTTGCAGGCCAGGAAAATAGTGGTGGCGGTGCCGGTTGCACCGGCTTCCACCTGCCGCGAACTGCCAGCCGACCAGGTGGTCTGCCTGGCCACGCCGGAGATGTTCCTCACCGTTGGCCAGTGGTACGTCAATTTCGAGCAGGTAAGCGACCAGCAAATGGCTGCGTTGCTGGAAGAAGCATCTACTTTCGCAGCATAAGGAGCGCCATCATGCCGCTGCAGAGACTGAAAGAACTGCTGGATCGAAATGGGATTCATTATGAGTGCATTGTGCATCTGCCCGCCTACACGGCCCAGGGAATAGCCGCCGTGACACACATTTCCGGCAAGGAGCTGGCGAAAACCGTGATGGTCAAGCTGGACGGCACGCTGGCCATGGCGGTGCTGCCGGCTTCGCACCGCATTGACATGCGCCGGCTGCATGAGGCGACGGGAGCGGGCACAGTGGCCGTGGCCACCGAGGCGGAATTCAAGGATGCCTTTCCCGGCTGCGAGACTGGCGCCATGCCTCCCTTTGGCAGCCTGTATGGGTTGCCGGTATTGGTGGATGAAACCGTGACCCACGACCGGGAAATCGTATTCAATGCCGGATCGCACACGGAACTGGTGCGCCTGGCATACGAGGACTTTGCTCGCCTGGAAGGGCCAAGGGTAGTGAAATTTTCGGCGGGGGCCGCCACGGCAGCAGCGTAAGCAGCAAGTTCCTTCGTAAGTTCGCCCGCGGAGCACAGCTTGCTCTCTGACGGTGGGCAGGGCTGTTTGTGGTTCCGGAAGTAACCTGGAGCTGCATTGACGGATTTCCAGCCGCTGGCGAATAATCAGTGGGCGCCCGCAAATCATTTCACAATGCAAAAAGCAACGCCGGAATGACTGGGGATACACCCCTCTGCTTAAACTTTTCAGAGACACTGTCCAGGAAATTAGCGTCTAAGTATGCTGTGTGCCTGGCTGGAGGGCCGATGAGGCGAGGCTGGTGGGTACCCGTGGTAGTAACGGCGTTGCTGCTGACCGGTTGCGGAGGCGGATCGTCGGCGCCAGTGGGGATTAGCGTCTCGCCGAAAACGGTAACGCTGTCGCCGGGTGCATCGCAGACCTTCAAAGCAACGGTTACGAATACTTCCAACGTTTCGGTCACCTGGCAAGTCAATGGCACGCCAGGTGGCACTGCCAAGCTGGGGACCATCAATGTGTTCGGCGTGTATACGGCTCCTATCACGGAGCCAACGCCGCCGACGGTGAATGTGACGGCGGTATCGCAAGCTGATGCCACAAAGGCGGCCACGGCACTGGTGACTATCGCCCAGCCCAGCGGAGCGGGCAACCAGCAGGCGCAATCTTTGCCGATCAAGCTGGGCACTTCCGGCGGCGACAGCCTCGACCTGACCAAGAGCGGCAACACGATTACCTGCTGTTCCGGGACGCTGGGTTCGCTGGTGCAACGGGCGGGCACGTTCTACATCTTGAGCAACAACCACGTGCTGGGCCGCTCAAACCAGGCTAAGCCAGGCGAACCTGTTAGCCAGCCCGGACTGGTGGACAGCAACTGTACTCCGGCAACCCCGGTGGCCAACTTGACCCAGTTTGTGCAATTGCCGCAGGGAGGAACCAGCACGGCTCCCAAAACAGGCACGGTGGACGCCGCCATAGCGCAGATCATTTCCGGTGCGGTGGACACTTCCGGCAGCATCCTGGAACTGGGCGCGGCGAGTTCCACGCCGAATGTACCCAATCCCGCGCCGCCGGCGAGCAGCACGATACCGCCGGTGATTGGGATGGGGGTGGCGAAGGCGGGACGCAGCTCGGGCCTGACCTGCTCCAGCATCAGCTCGATAAACACCATTGTAGACATTGATTACTCCACCAGTTGCAGCGGCGGCACGTCATTTACCGTCGAGTTCGACAACCAGATTGTGATCAGCGGCGGCAGCTTCAGCGCGGCGGGCGACTCCGGTTCGCTGGTGGTGAACACAACCACGGCGCAACCGGTGGGCCTGCTTTATGGAGGAGACAGCACCAGCACCGTGGCCAACCCTATCAACACGGTATTGAACGATCCGGGTTTAGCCGACAGCAACGGTAACCATCCGACGATTGTTGGAGGAGCGCTGCACGCCATTATCTGCCCCAAGCCAGGCGCCGCCGCTCCGGCCAGCGCGCAGGCGACCGCGCCGCTAACGGCAACCGAGTTCGCACGGGCCACGGAGGTGGCAGACCGCCACGCCGCACGATTGATGGCCAACCCAGCTGTAGCCGGGATAGTGGTGGGACACAGCCAGGACGAGCCCGGCAAAGCCGCGGTGGTGATCTACGTGAACTCGCTGCCGTCCCCCGCAACCTTCCCTGCCCAGTTGGATGGAGTGCGAACCAGGATCGTGCCGACATCCACCCGCGATTCCGGAACCACCGTGCCGGAAGTTGCGGTGGCGGAGACGGAAGTGGCGCGAGTTGCGGCCATCAAGCAGCAGCACGCCGAGCAACTGCTGCGGGAAAATCCAGCCATCTTTGGAGTCGGCGTGGGCGCCAGCGAAGACAGTCCCGGAGAAGCCGCCGTAATTCTGTTTGTGGATCAGGACATGCCGTACACGGCGCCAATAGCTTTGGACGGGGCACGCATCAAAGTGCGCCGCAGCGACCGCTTCCGGGCGTGGGGATGGAACGAACGGCAGCAGCCGCGCTTCTGTTTTTCCAGCAAACCACACCAGCACAATTCGAATTGAGCCGGACTCGATTGCCTCAGCGGCTGAAGCCCGCGCGGGTGATTCGGGTTTTGCGAACGGCCTGAAGGCCGTCCCTTTCAAAGCCGCTGCCTTAATCGAAGTTGCAGAGCAATTTTCGCGAGTCTCAGGCGGAGCCGCCGGTGCCCCGCTTCATACGCCGGGAAACCCAGCGCAGCAGTTCGTCGGGGTGGATGGGTTTATTAAGGATGTCGAAGTCGTGGCCGGCGGCGCGGGCACGTTGCATCAGGTCAACGGCCGCTGCCTGCCCGGTCAGCAGCAGGATTTCGCAGTTGGGAAGCACTTCCCGGACGCGGATCGCTACATCCACGCCGTTCATGTCGGGCATGATGACGTCGCTGATCAGCAGAGCGGGCTGGAAATCGAGAGTCTTGCTGAGCGCGGCATGGCCGGAATAAGCCACCTGGCAATCATAGCCGCCCTGGCGGAGAATGAGGCCGAGGGTATCGGCAATCAGGATTTCGTCATCTGCGATCAGCACTTTGGGCTGCGCGCTCATGAAAGTAGGCCCCGACCCCCGCAGAACCACAGATCAGAGTTTGCCAATACGCTTCAATTCCGCCTGCAAAGCCTGCTCTACCCGCTTGGAACGCCTTTCGCCGCGGGCGACCCGGCTCACATAGGAGCGGTCTACGCCAAGACGGCGGGCGACACGGGCATAAAGGCCACGGTAACGGGCGTATCGCGCCAGTTCGCTGCTCCCGGAGCTACGGCCTGTCACCATTGATGACATGTACAGCTCTTAAATTGCTTCCCTGATTTCCGACTACTATAACGCTGGCGTTAACGGTGTCAAGAGAGGATTGATGAATGAGGAATGACGACTGAAGAATGAGATTGACATTTGCTGGCCCATTGACTGCTCAGCGCTAACCCTCAATCCTGATCGCGCGTGTGCCGGGGCGCGGGCAGGGGCCGGCTGCCCATGCGTTCGCGCCACAGGATAGCGTTGAGGCGCTGGGCGGGGGCGGCGTCGGCATGGCTGAAATCCATTTTCAACGATTCCTGGGCCCCAGGAGCATTGCGCAGATTCATGCGATAGAGCAGGCCGTTGTTGCGATTGCGGTAGTCAGCCTGGAAGGGCGGCTGCCCCGGCCCGCTGAACAAGGGGGCCAGGAGCGGGGCTAGCGCGTCGTTGTTGTTCATAGGCGGCAAGCCCAGCAGCGCTTCAATTGTGTGGATGATGCTGACCGTGGTGTAGAACTGGTGGTCCACGAAAGGGCGGGCGGCTGATCCCGGCGAATACTTGCTGATGACGAAAGCGATGCTGCGGTGCGCATCCACGTGGTCGGCGCCATCCTGAGCATCGTCTTCCAGCACGAAAATCGCCGTATCGTCCCAGTAGGGACTGTGGGAGATTGCCTCCGCCACGCGGCCCACAGCCAGATCATTGTCGGCCACGGATGCGGCCGGAGTGGGAAAACCGGGCCGCGTGCCGGCGGTGTGATCATTGGGCAGGCGCAGCAATGTAAAAGCCGGCAACTGCTCTCCCGCGCCTTTCTGGCGTGCGCGCACGAACTGCTGGAATTCGTTGAGGAAGTCATCCACGCGCAACTGGTCGGGATAATCCAGACGAAAGTCGGCGTAGTTGGGATCGAAGTGGCCGCGCAACTCCGGTTTAGTGGGCACGTCGCGCGCGATCACCGGGACAGGCCACGGCCAGGGGCTGGGCGAGCCGTGAGGCTGGCCCAGGTTCGGCGGGAGTGGCTCGCCCTGGTTGATGCGGGGATGTTGACAAGGCTCTTCCGGTTCCTCGGGCGTGCCCATACGGGGCGAGGCCGGGCCGCTGGTTGCTCCGCACCAGATGCTGGCCACGTACTCGCCATAGTGGCGGTAGGTGAGCCCATGCCGCCCCAAGTTGCCCCACAGGTATCCGGTTTCCGGTTCGTTGATGTCGGCGGCGCCCTGCTGCAGGGGAAAATCGCCGGCGACTTCGCCTTCGTAATCGTAGCTGCGCTCGTGGCCGCGATAACTGAGCTGCCACGTCTTCTCGGTGTAATCGGAGGTGATGGCGGCGGTGGACCACACATGGCCGTCGCCGGAAACTTCGCCGCTGTCGTAGAAATTATCCAGAATGCCGAACTGGCGGGCCAAGGCATGCTCGTTGGGCGTGACGTCTTCGCCGAACATGGTGAGAGAGGGATCACCATCGCCGGGCTTCAGGTCGCCCAGGACCTGATCGTAGGTGCGGTTTTCCTTGATGATGTAGATGACATGTTGAATGGGATTTCTCCCGGAGCGGAACACAATTTTCCCGGGATCGCTCTTCATCAGATTGCTCTGCTCCGCCTGGAGAGTGAGGCTGGCAAGTTGCGGCTGGGTTTGGCTCACGCTGACCCGGGCGATGGACCCGCGCAGGAGAGTGGGGATGTAGCCGCTATCGCTTCCCCTGTGCGTGTGGCCGGGGTTGGGACCGGTGCCCTCCCCTTTGCCACTGGCAATCAGCAGATCGTCGCCACGAACCGCCAGAGCGGTGGGATACCACTCGGTAGGAATGAAGCCGAGAGCGGACTGGGAAGCGCCTTCATTCTCCGTACCCGCTTGCAGGCCGGAAATGTCAAATACGGCGACCGCATCGGAGGAGGCGTTGGCCACGAACAGCAGCTTGCCATCACTGGACGCCGCCAGGGCGTTGGGGAACGCGCCGCCGAAGGTCTGGCCCGGCAGACGGGTGGAGAGCAGGCGCAGCAGCTTGCCATGTTTCACATCCACAACGGCGACAGCGTCACTGTTGGAGAGCGTGACGAAGAGCAACTGGTCATTGGCACTCAACCGCATGGCCGTGGGGTGGGAACCGGCTTCCGTGGCCGACTTCGGCCTTGACAGGCTAATGCGGCGGACGACCTTGCCGCGTTCCAGATCGAGTTCCGCGACTTCCGAGGCGTTCCACAGGCTGCAGAAAGCGCGGCGGCCGTCGCGCGTCACGGTCACGGTATAAGGATAGGCGGAGGGCATTTCCCTGCCGCTGCTCAGATCAAAGCGGCGAAGCAGCTTGCCCTGCGCGTCGAGCAGCACGGCGTTGTCGGAAAGATTATTGGCCACCAGCAGCTCTTCCCTGCCTTCCCGGGAAAAAGCCGCGATTCCCGCGGGATAAGGAATGGCTTGTCCCGGCGGCACTTCGGAGAGAAGCCGGGCCACATGCTTGCCGGCCGTAATCGGCTGCAAGCCAACCGGGATGAAGCCCTGCGGCGAGATCTTGCCCTGGTCAAAGCGGTACACAATGATTCCATTGCCGGTGTC
>DATEGM010000018.1:0-4880 GCA_035280085.1 Terriglobales bacterium | reverse complement strand
GGCGCTTCTGGTGTATTTGCCGTAGTAGTATATTGCGCTTCCTGTGCAATCCTTTGCACTCCAACGCGTTCCGGGCAAAGTTGAACCCGCGCCGATGTATGAATCTAAGCATCTTCCCCAATCGCTGGTATGGAGAGCGGTGTGCTATTTTACTTAACCTCCCCCCATCATAAAGAGGAGCACTAACGTGGCGGATCCCAGGGCTAGTGTCATAAACCGTCGCGGGAGTGGGCTTAGACGCAGCCAAGCGCGGGTGAAATGGGTGGTTCTGCTGTTGTTTGCAGCCACCGCGGTCATCACCTGGCAACTGGCTCGGCGGCAGTCCGGTCCCGATCTTTCCTACTCGGCTATCAATGCAATTCCGGCCCCAACCTCGGCGAATCAGGCCGGGGAATCGCTGGATTATCCTTCCCGTCCTAGTTCATTCATACGCGGGGAAAATCGTTTGGTATACCCGTACTCGGTCATCCCGGGCGGCATTCGAACCCTGGCTGACCTGAAATTGGCCATGACAGACGACCCGGTGGTGGCGCAGCAATACCAGGGCTTCGATTTCCAGCATGCCCGCCTGGTGCAGGTGGCACAAAAGCAATCCATGTTTGTGGCTTACCGGCTGGGGCAGAAGGTGTACTGGACGCGGAAGAAGCTCGCGCTGCATCAGGGTGAAACCCTGGTGACCGACGGGAGAATTACGGCGCGCACGCGCTGCGGCAACCGGGTATCGGCGGTGCCACTGAATATAGGCTCGCCAATGGAGCCTCCGGAGGAGGCTTTCAACCAGCCCTATGGAGCGATGATTGCCGCGCCAGCCACCGACCCGATGAAGGCTGACCCCGGGCTAATTCCGGCAATTCCCACTGAAATCGCGAAGAACAGCAGGAGATGGTGGGTGCTGCCGCTGTTTGGCGCGCCTTTCGCCGCCCTGCCTCATTCCGATCCCTCTTCCAGCACCCCGCTGGCAGTAACGCCGGAACCCGGCATGTCGTTGCTGCTCATCTCGGGACTGGGAGGCGTTATCTGGCGGGCGCGCAAGCTGCGCCGGAAGGACTAGCGCAGCATTGTGATGCCGACCATGGCCAGCCTCCGCCAACGACGCTACCGGCCTATCTGGCAGGGGGGAATTCTGTGCCTGCTGACGGGTTGGCTTTACGCTCCCATTGCCTGGCCGATTCTCCAGCAGTGCTGGCAGGACCCGAATTACACCTACGGGTTGTTTGTGCCCGCGTTTTCCCTGCTGTTGTTGTGGGAGGAGCGCAAGCGGCTGGCTGAGATGCCCCTGCGGCCAGCCTGGGCAGGCCTGGGGATTATTGTGCTGGCCTTGCTGGCGTTGTTGCTGGGTGTGGCCAGTGCGGAGTTTTTCCTGCCCCGCATCTCTCTGCTGCTCCTGATTGTGGGCATGATCGTCTTCCTGGCCGGCTGGCGGCACCTGGCCGCCGTCGCCTTTCCGCTCGGCTTTCTGGTTCTCATGCTGCCTTCGGCGACTATCGCCAGCCAGCTCACCTTCCCGCTGCAGATACTCTCCTCCAAGCTGGCGACCGTGCTGCTGATGGGGGTGGGGGTGCCGGCGGCCCGGGAGGGCAACATCATTCTGCTGCAAGCCGCGCGCCTGGGAGTTACCGAAGCCTGCAGCGGAATTCGCTTCCTGTTTTCTCTGGTGGCCCTCAGCATCATTTACGGATACCTGGTGGAGCGGAGAAATTCCCTGCGGGTGGCGCTGGCGCTGGCCGCCGCCCCGATTTCGATTCTGGCCAACGCCCTGCGCATCGCCGCCACCGGCTTTGTAGTTCAGCATTGGGGGGTGGATAGAGCGGAAGGCGCCCTGCATCTGTTTTCCGGCTGGCTGGTGTTTCTGGGCTCGCTGGCCATGCTTTTCGCCTTCCATCGCCTGTTGCGGGCTTTGTCCCACGCCCGCTCCGAACAGCAGCAGCAGGAGGGCTACGCGTGATCTCCGCCAACGCCCGTTTTGCCCTTATTGCTTTTGCGCTGGCCGGCGCCGCGCTTTTCATGCAGACGCGCACGCGACACGATGTTCTTCCCCCTGGGCCTGCCCTCTCCTCTTTACCGCTCCAGTTTGCCGGCTGGCAGGGCGCCGATCTCCCTTTCGCCCCGCAAACGTTGGCCGTGCTTGGTCCGGGTGAATTTCTGCAACGCCAGTATTGGGAGCAAGGGGAGGGCAGCTCTCACGTAGACGTATACCTGGCACACCGTCCCAATCAGCACGCGCTGGTGAGCCACGTTCCTACGGACTGCCTGCTCGGCTCCGGCTGGTCGGTGGCCGATTCCGGGACAGCCACGTTTTCCATTCCCGGGCGGCCGGGCTTTACGGCAAACCGTTATGTGGTCACCAAAGATGGGGAACGCCAGCTCGTCCTCTTCTGGTTCTGGGCACACGGCCGTGGCGTAGCCAGCCTGAAGCGGGCGGACTTTTACCTGACGCTTGATTCCCTGCGCTTGAACCGCAGCGACAGCGTGCTGGTGCGCATTAATACCCCGTTACGCCCCGGCGAAACCACCGAAGCCGCCCAGCAGCGCCTGCTCTCTTTTGCCGGCCAGTGGAACCAACTGCTGGGCACTTTCTGGCGCTGACGCCTTCCGTTTTTGACCCGCGGGATGCCATAATTGCGCGCCACCTGTTGTAATCACTCCGCATGTTGCTGCGCTACATTCTCCTGGCTTCATGGTTGGGTGCTGGAGGAGTAGCGCTCGCCGCCAGTGCGCCAGTTTCACCCGCCCCAGACGGGTATCAGATTGTCCACGCATATCCGCATGATCCCAACGCGTTCACTCAGGGACTGGTCTATGTGGACGGTCATCTTTACGAAAGCACGGGGCTGAACGGCCGCTCCTCGCTGCGCATGGTGGACCTGCCCACCGGCCGGGTGCTGCAGCATCACGAGCTGCCGGCAGAGTACTTCGGAGAAGGGCTCACCAACTGGGGCGCCAGCCTGGTGCAGTTGACCTGGAAGGCGGGCACGGCCCTGGTTTACGACCGCTTCAGTTTTGCCCTGCAGCGCACGCTGCACTATTCGGGCGAAGGCTGGGGCCTTACGCAGGACGGCAGGAACCTGATTCTGAGCGACGGGTCTCCCGTCCTGCGCTTTTTCGATCCCCGCAGCTTTCGGGAAATTCGACGGCTCGCCGTAGTGGATGAGAATGGCCACCCAGTGCTGGATCTGAACGAGTTGGAATACGTTCGCGGCGAGATCTACGCCAACGTGTGGCACACTGACCGGATTGCGCGCATTTCTCCGCGCAGCGGCAGAGTGCTGGGCTGGATTGACCTGAGCGGCCTGATGGATAAAGGCCAGCTTTCCGATCCCGACGCGGTGCTGAACGGCATTGCCTATGATTCCAGGCTCGACCGGCTGTTTGTGACCGGAAAGCTGTGGCCGAAGCTGTTCGAGATCAGAGTGGTTCGTCGCGGCCGGCGCTGACTACCTGGACCAAGCAGGCAGGGAAAATCCTGGCTACCAAATTGGCGCTATAATCGTCCAACAGAACAGGACACAGACTGCTTGCGCCTATCGAGCCACCGCCGCGTTTGCTGGTTCCGTTTCGCGGTGGGGGCATTTGCGCTTGTTCTGATGGTGTTCATTGCGCTGCACGCCCCAGCGGGGATTCTGGCCTCCGCCGGGCAGCATACGGCGGCTTCCTCCGGGAACCACGCCCGGCAGCCCTGCCTGGACTCGCCCAGTTTCGACTGGACCGTTCCGAACAGCAGGGTCAACCTGGTCCTGCGGGCTCCTCGCACCGCGCGTCGGTCTCACGGCCTTAACCAGCTAAAGTACACTCCCGGGTCCAGCGAATTTTCCCTTTACAACCGGCCTCCTCCCCTCGGCTAATCCCTGCTCCTTTTGAGGCGTGATTCGCGGCTTCGCCGCCCACGCGTAGTTGTTCCTGTTCTGGTTTTTTTACCCCAGGAGACGGAGTCATGAGCGATAAAGCCAATTTGACGTTGACATTAGCAGGAAAAGACGGCTCGTCATTCGTAGTGGACGGGTTGCAAAGCGTTTATGCCCGTGTGCAGCAGATGCGCAGTTCTGACGTGGCCTTGCTGGAGTTCACGGTGGTTATTCCGCAGTACCAGGTGAAAGAAGTCCTGCGCACGCTGGCGGAAGGGGCCACCGAGTTCAGCTTCGATCAGGCCACGCGGTCAGAAATGCACTGAGGGGAGATCACCATGGCAAAGGCTCCTACTCAAGACCGATCCGCGTCACCTATAGACGAGGCGCGGGTGACGCGGGACTCACGTCGCAGGCTGCTGCTGGTCATGGCGGGATTCGCCGTGGCCGCTTTCCTTATTACCGAGCTGATGCATTACCTGCTGGTCCCCGATCTCGGGCCGTACCGGGAAAGGATCATGGCCGAAGGCGGCTCTGCCCTCATCCTGGGCATGCTGGCGGCCAAGCTCCTGCACCATGCCTATAAGGCGCGCCAGTACGCCGTGGCGCGCCTGCAGGTCATCGCGGAACTCAACCATCACGTGCGCAACGCCCTGGAGGTCATTTCCCTCTCCGCCTATATCACGCGGGACGAGGAGGCCATTGGCCGCATCATGGAAGGCGTAAATCGCATTGACTGGGCTCTGCGGGAGATCCTGCCCCGCGAAAGGTTTCCAATTGACCCAGGACAGGCGCCGACAGCGGCGAGTGCTGCGCCGGGAAACGAGCCCAGCGCTGGAGATGCTCAAGGCACGTCCGGTCCTGCGGCCGAACAGATGCCACATTACGCGGCGCCGGGCGGCGCCAGGAGCATGCCATGAAAGCTCAGGACCTGGCCGAACTCAGCTATCTGTGGTGTTTCTGCCCCAAGGCACAGGTTGCAGATTTGGCTGTGGCGCCGGCCAGCTAGTAAGCTAGTCAGCCAGACAGCTAGTCAGC
>DATEGM010000017.1:0-2517 GCA_035280085.1 Terriglobales bacterium | reverse complement strand
GGCGGGTACGGCTTCATCAAGGATTACCCGGCGGAGAAGTTTTATCGCGATGTGAAGCTGTGCACCATCGGCGAAGGCACCAGCGAGATTCAGCGCATGGTGATCGCAAGGCAAATACTGAAAGACTAGTAGTCAGGAGTCAGTTATCAGGAGTCAGCAAAAACCTTCAACGCAGAGGACGCCGGGGCCGAGAGGAATAATGGGCGGTTTTCCATTGAAATCTCAGCGTTCTCGGCGTTAATGGTTGTGGTTTTCCCGTCGGCCCCCAAATAACTTTGTCCACCGAAATTCAATCTCTGGTTGAGCGTGTTCGCGGCGGCGACCCGCGGGCGCTGGCGCGGCTGATTACCGCCGTCGAGAACCGCACGGCGCAGTCGGCGCAACTGCTGCGCGCGCTCTTTCCACACAGTGGGCATGCCCGCATTATCGGTCTGACCGGCGCGCCGGGCGCAGGCAAGAGCACGCTGGTGGATCAACTGGCGCGCGAATACCGCAGGCAGCAGCACACCGTGGGTATCATCGCCGTGGACCCCACCAGCCCGTTCAGCGGCGGGGCCATTCTGGGCGACCGCATTCGCATGCAGGCGCACCATGCTGACCCCGGCATCTATATCCGCAGCATGGCCACGCGCGGGTCGCTGGGCGGCCTGGCGGGCACAACCGCGGACGTGGCCACGGTGCTGGATGCTTCCGGGCGCGACCTGGTGCTCATCGAAACGGTGGGGGTTGGGCAGGACGAAGTGGACATTGTGCGCCTGGCCGACGTCACCGTGGTAATTCTCGTTCCCGGCATGGGCGATGACGTGCAGACCATCAAGGCCGGCATCATGGAGATCGCCGACATTTTTGTCATCAACAAAAGCGACCGCGAAGGGGCCGAGCGGGTGGAGCGCGAGATTCGCGCCATGCAGTCGCTGGCCACGCGCAGGGACAACTGGAGCCCGCCCATCATCAAGACCGTGGCCACGGAGGGAACTAACACGGCCGAACTGGCCAAGGCTATCGCGGACTACGAAACCTACCTGGCCAAAAACGGTCTGCTGCTGGAAAAGCGCGCGCGCCACTGGCACGACCGGTTGCTGGAGATGCTCCGCGATGCCCTGCTGCGCCGCGTAGTGCGCGAGCAGCTAGGCGAGGCAGAGATAACGCGCTTCGCCGCCGAAGTTGCCGAGCACAAGCGCGACCCGTATTCTCTAGTGGAGGAGATTGTCGCGAGCCTGGGGAAAAACGATGTTCGACATTGACCACCTGGGAGTCGCCGTCAAATCGCTGGCCGCGGCCCGCACCTTCTACGAAAACCTTGGCCTTTCGGTCGTGGGCGAGGAGACGGTCGAGGGCGAGCAGGTGCGCCTGGCCATGGTGCCGGTGGGGGAAAGCCGCATCGAACTGCTGGAGGCGACTTCGCCGGAGTCGGCCATCGCGCGCTTCATCACCAAGCGCGGCGAGGGACTGCACCACGTTGCGCTGCGCGTCAACGATCTCGCCGGCACCGTCGAGCGGCTTAAGCAGAGCGGTACGCGGCTGATCTCCGAAGACATCAAGGTGGGCGCCGGCGGCCATCTCTACGTGTTTGTTCATCCTTCCAGCACCGGCGGCGTATTGCTTGAGCTGTGCGAGGACCCGCCACAGGGCGTGTGACCATGCTGCTGCTGGCGGCGGACACATCCGGCAAGCACGGCAGCATTGCGCTGGCCCGCGGCGATGAGCGCAGCTTCGAGGTTTTGGAAGTGGTTCCCTTAGCCGGCGGCACTTTCTCCGCGCAACTGGTGCCGCAGATCGCGGACCTGCTTTCGCGGCACGGTTTTTCCAAACACAATCTGGACGGATTTGTCGTCGCTTCCGGTCCTGGATCTTTTACTGGCCTGCGCGTGGGGCTGGCGGCAATCAAGGGATTGGCGGAAGTTCTGCGCAAGCCGATTGCGGCCGCATCTCTGCTTGAGGTGCTGGCGGTTGCGGGAGATGTTGAGAACGGCGTGGTAGCAGCGCTGGATGCCGGACGGAATGAGGTCTATGCCGGCGAGTACGAGGTTGCGGGCGGCAGCGCGCGGATGGAACGCGAGAGCCTGCTGAATGAAGAAGAATTTGTGGCCCTGACGCGAGGCAAGCTGGCGGTTGTGGTCACGCCCGACAAACTGGCGCTGGAATGGGCGCAGAAGCACGGACTGCAGGCGCTCGCGGTCGAGCACCCGCGCGCCGACGTCCTGGCGCGGCTTGGCCTGAAGAAGCTGCTGGCCGGGGAAACCGTGGCTCCGGCCGATCTGGAAGCCAATTACATTCGCCGCTCGGACGCGGAAATATTTGCAAAGCAGTAGTCAGGAATCAGGCGTCAGGAGTCAGGAGTCATCAAAAACAAAAACCATAACCGCCGAGGACGCGGAGGACGCCGAGGAAAGACGGAAGGAACGAATTTATACCGAATTCAATTGCCTCTGCGCCCTTTGCGTACTCTGCGGTTTTATTTTCGTCCCAGTTCCGAGGCTGAATGCCGATTGCTGAATGCTGAGTGCTGGGCTTGCA
>DATEGM010000016.1:0-5381 GCA_035280085.1 Terriglobales bacterium | reverse complement strand
GATCGACATACCGGCGCTGGAAAAGCTGGCGTCCGCCAAGCGCCAGACCCGCGACTTCGTGGATGAATACACCATGAAGGACGGTCGCAAGATCTATCTTCTGGGCGAAGGCCGCCTCATCAACCTGGCCGCCGCCGAAGGCCATCCCGCGGCGGTGATGGATATGAGCTTCGCCAACCAGGCGCTCTCGGTCGAATACCTGGTGAAGAACTACAACCAGCTGCAGAAAGTGGTGTATGCCGTTCCTGAAGATCTGGACAAGCGCGTGGCCCGCATGAAGCTGGAATCCATGGGCATCAAGATTGACCGGCTCACACCCGAGCAGGAAGAGTACCTGGCGAGCTGGTCGGAGGGAACCTAGAAGCAGGAGTCAGGAGTCGGTAGTCAGTTAGGGGCGGCCTGCGGGCCGCCCTTTTATTTCCATTGTCCCGGAACGCTCACTGGCACATTCCCCTGCGTGCATGCATCGCGTATTCCCGGATCCTGAGTGTAGTGCCGCGGCTACTTGCAAGGAAGTTGTCAATGATCCGCTCGGTTTGACTAGCATAGTGAAGGTGCCAGTGATTCAGGCCGTGCAGGGCGCTGATCTGACAGAGTTCCGACGCCAGCAGAAGAACTTTCTCCATTACCTTCAGGCAAGCTTCGTGGATTGCCGGTTCCCCCGCGTTCTCTCCGCCGTAGCTGGGAAAAATGTCCCACCACATATAACAGGCGATGTGAAAAGGGTCGGAGTCGGTTTGAGCCGTTGCAGGCGCAGCCGGGGCAACGAAACAGCGAAAGAATTCCGCCATGGAATGTATACAGTTGACCCTTTGCTGCAGAGCCACCTCCGGCCGGATGAGGGCGTAGCTGGGCTGGGCAGGAGATGATTCGCCAATGAGAAACCAGATTCCCTGAGCGACCTGTTCGAGGGAGTATGGCCTTAGCGGCTCTGGGTCCAGAAAGAGACGGGTAAGGTAATTGACGGTGAGTGCATCCGATAACCCCAGCGATTCCCACAAGGGATAGAACAGCGGGTCCCAGAACCACTCCGGCCCTTCCGGCGCGTGGTCGAACACCGTTCGAACCCAATCCTCGAAGCTCACACCCATGGTCTGAAACCCGGTTTGCAGAGAGCACAGCTGTCATTTACTGCCGAGCGTTTTGGGTACCGGTCTCGGAATCTTAACAGGGAGCAGCAGCGGGATTCGCCACTACTGTCACGATCGTGCCCAAGTTGGGATAATGGTCCGCTAGCTCCCCGATTTTTCGCCGGCCAGGGTCATTCAGGAGCGGCGCACCAGGTGCAGTTTGCGGCGGGGGACGTACTCGCCATCGGAAGAGAGAAAAGTGCTTTCGACAGAAGCTGGTCCGCCGGGATTGGCTTCGGCGAATGCCGGGGCGGGCTGTCCCGGAGCAGTAGGCGAAGTCAGAAAGAAGCTCCACGCTGCCGCCAGCAGGAAGAAGATGACGATGAAAGGGCGATTATTGGCAATGAAGCCCAGCATCAAGTCGCTCCAGCCGGCGGTGGCGGAGGGCATCTCGGAGCCGGCCCCGGGAAGCACGGTTACGTTGCGCACGCTGGAACTGATGGCCGCGGCCGACTGGGAAGGCGAGGCCACGCCGCTTAAACCGTTCACATAGGTGGAGATGCCGTCGTAGAGGGCCTGGGCGATCTTCTGCCGGTACTGCGGACTGCGCAGATTGTTCTCGTCATCCTGATTGCTGAGAAAGGAAATCTCGGTGAGGATGGCGGGCATGTTGGCGCCCGTAAGCACGATAAAGGGAGCTTCGCGCACGCCACGGTCGCGCTCGCCGTACATGTCGTGCGACATGGCGGCCTGCACATCGTCGGCGAATTCGTGGGATTCGGCAATGCGGTTCTGCTGCGCGATTTTTCCGACCAGGTCACGCAGTTCACTGACCGGGCGGCGGGAAACGATGTTTTCGCGGGCGGCTACTTCCAGGTTTTCCCTGGAAGTGGTGAAGTTCAGGTAGTAGGTTTCCACTCCGCGGGCGTTGCGGTCGGGACTGGAATTGGCGTGAATGGAAATGAACAGGTCGGCGGCCTCGCGGTTGGCGATAGCAGTGCGTGATTCCAGCGGCAGGTAGCGGTCAGTGGCGCGGGTGTAGATGACCTCCGCGCCCAGCCCCTGCAACAGCTTGCCCAGGCGCAAGGCTACATCGAGCACTACATCCTTTTCGAAGGCGCCGTCGGTGCCCATGGTCCCGTGGTCATCGCCGCCGTGGCCGGGGTCAATAACGATTTTGCCGATCTTCAGCCCTAAGGCGCGAATCAGGGAACGCTCGCCGTTGCTGTCAGGCTTAGCCTCGCGAACCTGGTTGAAAGCCTGTTGCTCGGCGGCGGGATTCACCTGCGCCAGGCGCACGCCGGGACTGTTGTCGCTGCCCACCACTTTAGGCGGGTCCACGGTAATGGAAGGAAGAAGCTGCGCCGCGCTGACCCCATCGCTCTTCCTCGTTTGGCCCGCGGCACGGTGGAAGGTAATCTCAAGCCGGTAAGGATCGGGGACGAGGTTAACGGAGTATTCCACAGGTTCATCCAGGTCCAAAGCCACGCGGGTGGAGCCCTTCTCCACGTCACCGACGCGAATGCTGGTGAGGAAACCATCCTGTTCGGTGAGCGATTTGGCGAACATCGCAGGAGGAACGGTGACATTTTCCAGATCGAAATAGACGCGTTCCGGACCGATGAGGTGGGCGAATTTGTACTTAACCGGGCCGCTCAGGTCAATGGCGACGTGGGTGACGTCGGCGCTCGACCAGTGGCGTATGGCGGAAACCTTGACCGGTTTGTCGCTCCCCTTAGGGGAGGCAGGCGGTTTGGAGCTTTTGGTTGTGGCGTGAGCAACCACACCCCCCGGCAGGCCTATGGTGGCCAACGCCAAGGCAGCAAAGATCAGCGACGAAGTGAGCGAGTATGGTAAGGGCTTGCGCAAGTCCAAGGAGGCCCAGCCGGTTACGCCGGCAATTTGTTTGCAAGTTTATACCCGAACGGGTGGAATTCAAACGGCACCTTCGGGCGATATCGCTTGTGCATTTCTCAATTTAAAGCGCTGCACTTTGCCGGTGGCCGTCTTGGGAAGTTCGGGGACAAACTCCACCCAGCGCGGCCGCTTATAGGAGGCAAGTCTGGCGGCGACATGATCTTGCAGCTGGCGGGCGAGGTCCGGGGAGCCGTGGGTTCCGTTACTTAAGACAATGTAGGCAGCGGGTTTAAGCAAATCATCTTCGTCCTCCCGGCCCACGATGGCTGCTTCTTTGATAGCGGGGTGCTCGATGAGGGCATTCTCGATCTCAATGGGGCTCACCCATAACCCGTTCACTTTCAACATGTCGTCGGAACGCCCGGCATACCAGAAGTAGCCGTCTTCATCCTGATAGTACTTGTCGCCGGTGTGGAGCCACTCGCCCTGAAGCGTACGTTTGCTCTTTTCGTGCTGGTTCCAGTAGCAGGAGCAGACGGCGTCGCTTTTGATGAGCAGGTCGCCGATCTCTCCCTGGGAAACAGGCTGGCCATTCTCGTTTACGAGCCGGGCCTCGCAGCCCGGAATGAGCTGCCCGCTGGAGCCGGGGCGGACGGAGCCTGGGCGGTTGGCGATGAACATGTGCAGGGCTTCGGTAGAGCCGATGGCGTCCAGAATTTCCACCCCGAAACGTTGTTTGAAGCGGTGAAAAACAGTGGGCGGCAAGGCTTCGCCGGCGGAAACGCCGTAACGGATGGAGGAAAGGTCAAACTCCGGCCCGGCATCACGGTAATAGCTGAGCAGGGAGGCGTAGTTAGTGGGAACGGAGAAGAAAAGGGTTGGGCGATGGCGCTCGATGACGGCAAAAACCTCCGCCGGGCGGGGGCGTTCGGGTAAGAGAATGCTGGTGCCGCCCAGGGCGAGAGAAAAGTAAAGTCCGTTGCCCAGGCCGTAGGCGAAAAACAGCTTGGCGACGCTGAAGCAGCGGTCTTCGGCAGTCATGCCCAGAATGCCCTTGGCGTAGAGCTCAGAGGTGACCACCATATCGTGTTGCAGGTGGACACAACCTTTAGGCGCGCCCGTGCTGCCGGAAGAGTAGAGCCAGAAGGCAGCATCATCTTTGCTGGTGTGGCCCGGTTCCAGTTGTGGGGAACTGTCGTGCAGCAAGCGCGAGAACGAGTGCATGGCGCCGTGAGCTTCGCCGACCACGATGATGTGCTGCAGATAGCGCAGTTGATCGGGGGAAATACGATGGATCTGCGGGAGCAGGTGCTCGTGCACAATGGCGACGCGGGCGCGGCAGTCGTTGAGCAGGTAGGCATAGTCGTCGTGCCGGAGCATGGTGTTCACGGGGACGGCGACGGCCCCGATTTTGATCGCGCCAAAAAAGCTGTAAGCGAATTCAGGAACGTCGGGCAGGAGCAGGAATACGCGTTCTTCGGGGCGGACTTCTAATCCCAGCAGGGCGTTGCCGACGCGATTCACGCGTTCGGCGAGTTGAGCGTAGGTGACGCGCTGCTCGCCACATTCGATGGCAATCTTGTGACCACGGCCTTCGCGCAGGTGGCGATCAACAAAATACGCGGCAGCGTTGAAGGGGTGTGGTAGATCCAGCGCGGGGTGTTTGGGATTGGACATGTGTTGCGGTACGCGGGTGCCGTCCCTACGGGACTCATGTTAATTGCGCGTACCTACCCAGGACTTCCGTCCTGGGCTTTACTATTACCCCCTGCCGGGGCTGATCTCGAAGTGCTGCTTCGCGGGTGAGATCCTGCGCTGGTGAGTGGTGAGGGAAAGCGCAAGGTCCCCTTCGACAGGCTCAGGGCAGGCTCTCGACTCACACTTCTTCGCATTCGCTCAGTCGCGCTCGCTCGGGATGACAATCTTAACCGGGATGACAATCCTAAGAAGTACGACGATACCGGGCGGCTAAAGCCGCGCCCTTCCAAAAGATTCTTACTTGCGTTTTGCGCCCAGAGCCTCCTCCAGAGCGCGGCGGGTGTAAACCTGCGCCAGATGGCGGCGATATTCCGCCGAGGCGTAGTTGTCGCCCAGCGCCTCGACTTTGTCAGCGGCGTGCTTCGAGGCTTCCGCGATGGCGCTGGCCGGCTTGCCGCGCAGCGCGTCTTCGACTCCGGTTGCCCGGTAGGCGATTTCACCTACGCCGGTAATGCCCACAGCCGCGCTGTCTATTTTGCCACTGGCGCCACGAATCACTACTGCAACACCAACCACCGCGTAACCGGAGGCGGGATGAGCGAATTTTTTGTAGACCGTTCCCGCCCCGGCGGTCTTGGGCAGGCGAATTTCGGTGATGATCTCGTCCGGGCGCAGCGCGGTGGTGAACATGCCGGTGAAGAATTCGTGCGCCGGGATCAAGCGCTCGCCGGCCTTACTGGCGACCGCGATTTGCGC
>DATEGM010000015.1:0-4440 GCA_035280085.1 Terriglobales bacterium | reverse complement strand
GCGCAGGGACCACTGGCGGTCAGCAACGCCATGCAGCGCGGTTATGGCGTCATCTACACCATTGCACCTTCGCCGATCAGCCCGGGATTGATCTGGGCAGGCACAGATACCGGCCTCGTCCAGTTGACTCGCGACGCCGGCAAAACATGGGAGAACGTCACACCCAAGGGCCTGGCGCCGTGGAGCAAGATCAGCCTGATAGATGCTTCCCGCTTCGACGCCGGCACCGTCTACGCTGCCGTTGACCGGCACCGGGTGGACGACTTCCGTCCTTACATTTACCGTACCCACGACTACGGCAAGACTTGGACACAGATCAGCGACGGCATTCCCGATACTGCCTATGTTCACGCCGTGCGCGAAGACCCCGAACGTAAGGGCTTGTTGTTTGCCGGAACGGAAACCGGCGTTTATGTTTCCTTCAATGATGGCGAGCATTGGCAACCTTTGCACTTGAACCTGCCGGTGGCGCCCATTCACGACCTGGTGGTGCATAGCGACGACCTGGTAGTGGCCACGCATGGCCGGTCGTTCTGGATCCTGGATGACATTGCGCCGCTGCGGCAGCTGAGCCCAGATGTGGCCAGTGCCGACGCACACCTCTTCGCCCCAGCGGTGGCGCTGCGCGTGCGCGGCAATCAGAACCGTGACACTCCCCTGCCTCCGGAAACGCCTTCCGGGCAAAATCCGCCCGAGGGGGCGATGTTCGATTACTACCTGAAGACCGCGGCCACGGCGCCCGTGATCCTGGAAATTGCCGACGCGCAGGGAAACGTTGTGCGGCGCTTTTCCAGCAGCGATGAGCCGACTGCCGTGAACTTTTCCCAGCTTGCCTTCCCGCCCTATTGGGTGGAAGTGCCGCACATCCTGAGCACGGACGCGGGCGAACACAGATTTGTGTGGGACTTGCGCTATCCCACACCGCCATGGCTGTTCCATGAATACAGCATGGCGGCGGTAGTGGGCGAAACTCCGGTGGCGCCGCGCGGGCCGCTGGTGTTGCCGGGAAAATATGAGGTCAGGCTCACCGCAGATGGAAAAATCTATCGGCAGCCGCTGGAGATCAAGGAAGACCCAAGGGTTTCAACTTCCTCGGCCGACCTTGCGCGCCAGTTGCAGCTGGAGCTGCAGATTACCGATGCCGTAACCAAAGACATGGGGGCGTACAACTGGATTTTGGCGTTACGGAAGCAGCTAAGCCAAATGCAAAAGGAAACTTCGGCCAAGCCGCGCATGGCTAAGCTGGCAGCAGAAGCAACAGCGCTTGATGACAAGTTGGCGGCGCTCGCCGGCGCCAGCCCGATTCCCGGCGGGACGGCTACGCTGGCAACCGTGAATGGCACGCTCGCCGCATTGCTCAACGCGGTGGAAAGCGCCGATGCCGCCCCTACCTCCCAATCGTATGCGCTCTTCGATGAAACCCAACGATCGCTCCAGGGCCTGCTGGCCTCATGGGAAAAGATTCAGCAGCAGGATCTCGAGGAATTGAACCGGCTGGCAAAGCGCAGCGGAGCACACGAAATCACTGTTCCGACCACGAAATAATTACCTTTCGTAAGCGAGACGCAACAAGTTGCGTCTCTACAGATGATTTGTGGTGCGAACGCCTGCAACTGGTGGGAGGCTGAAACCCGGCCTTTAACTGTGCGCCATCTTCCCAGGATTAAAGTTCGGGGCTTCCATGGTTGTGCGGAAACTGCCGGCCTTAGCCGCTGAGGCCGGCGCTGTCGCGCTTCTGGCGCGCGAGGGTTTCCAGGTAATCCTCCGCGCTGGCGGCCCCATCCTGCGCCGTCCCCAGGCGGGCGCGGAGGCGAGCGGCAATTTGTTCGGCATTCTGGCGGCGCACCTCGGGGCTCAGGTCATAGCGCCGCTGCAGAAAACGCTCAATCAGCTCCAGTTCCTCGGCGGTAATCTGCAGACCCGCGGAACGGGCGGTGGAAGGTGCTGCGGCGGCAAAATCCGGCTGGCTGTCCTGCACGGCTTTTTCATGCACCACTACGGTTCCGGCCACGATGTCGCCCAGGCGCTTGTTCCGTGCCGTCAGGAAAACGGAAATAATGCCCACCACGTACAGCCCAGGAAGCTGGTCTATGATGCGGAGCAGGTTGCGCACCACGGCTTCATAGACCGTGATCGGCCGCCCCGAATCGCTAATCACCCGCAGCCTTGCCAGTCTCTTCCCCGGAGTTTGTCCGTTCCAGAAAACCTCGAACAGCGCATAGTAGCCGGAATAGAGAACAAACGCGCAAAGCAAAAAGATGGCGGCAGCCCACGTCCAGGCGCGGGCTGTGAAGCGTGCCGCCGTGGGCAGGAGTATTTCCGCGACAAAGACGATCAGCAGGAAGCCCAGCACCTGGATCAACGTGTCCAGGGCGATGGCCAGAAAGCGGCTGCCAATGCCTGCCAGAGGAAATTCCAGCGGGATCTGTTCCGGAGTTTCAATGGTAAGCTTGTCCGGCGAGTACACCCGTGATCTCCACGCATTGGCTGGAAAAACGACAGCCCTACTGGCGCCGCCTGGAAACCCTGGTAGAGCAGTCGGGGCGGCGCGGCGTTCGGCAACTCAGCCGTTCTGAACTGCAGGAACTGGGCCTGCTCTACCGCCAGATCGCTTCCGACCTCTCTACTGTGCGCGAAGACCCCGCCAGCCGGCAGATTTCCGCTTACCTGAACCAGTTGCTGGGCCGCGCCCATAACCTCATCTACATGGGGCGCAAAACCAATGCCGCGGGCATTGTACAATTCTTCCGCGTCACTTACCCCCGCCTATTTCGCCAGAACCTGGTTTATCCCCTCACCGCGTTCCTTATCTTTCTGGGGGCAGCCATTGCCGGAATAGCGCTGTGCTACTCCGACCCCGGCTTTGAGCGCTATTTCCTGGGCGGAAGGATGATGGACAACATCGAGCAGCACCATATGTGGACACAATCGGTGGTCTCCATCAAGCCGCTGGCCTCCAGCTTCATCCTGACCAACAACATCACCGTGGCGCTGACCACGTTCGCCAGCGGGATCGCGGCCGGCCTGGGCACGATTTATATGCTGTTCTTTAACGGTCTGCTGCTCGGTGTGATCGGCACCGCCTGCTGGCAGGCCGGCATGAGCAGCCAGCTATGGAGTTTCGTGGCGCCGCACGGGGTGCTGGAGCTGCCCGCCATCTTCATCGCTGGAGGCGCCGGGTTGCTGCTGGCTCGCGGGTTGCTATTCCCCGGAACCTTGCCCCGGCGGGACTCGCTGATCGAGGCTGGCAGCCGGGCCGTGCGCCTGGTGCTGGGCGTGATTCCCATGCTGGTGATTGCCGGCTTTATTGAAGGTTATCTCTCGCCATCCAAGTTTCCAGTCCTGCTGAAGTTCGCTCTGGGGGCGGCGCTGGGAACGGCTCTCGTGTTGTACCTGTTTTCCACGGCAGATCGGACTTCCCACGTCGAGGAAGAACAGGTCACATCTGCACGTGCCGGCAATCACCGCTGAACTCATTTTGTGGCGCGGGCGCCCTCGCCCGCGACGCCTTCTACGGGAAGGCGTCAGCCAGAGGCGCTTTAGCGCCGAAGGACCTCGCGGGCAGTGCAGAAAATCACGGCGCTCCACGCCAGATGCTTCAGGCCTGAAGTCTTCAGCATGACGCCTAAAAGCGGGTCCGAAAGAGCTAAAGCAATCCTCGATCCTTAATTTCCAGGTAGTGGTTCACGATCGCGGTGGAAACCTGGTCGGGCGGCATCTCCAGAGCGAATGCTCCCTGCTCGCGCAGCCGTCGCAAGAGGAGCTCGCGGCGCTGCGCCATCTCCTGGGCCGCCATGACGCGATACATGTTGAGCGGATTCTCCGGCGTTCGCGCCAGCAGTTCCATCACCTGTGGCTCGGAGAAGGTGATGAATAGCAGCAAGTGCCTCCTGGCAACCTGCAGCGCCGCCTGGATCACGTCCGGGGTCATGGCGGTCTCCGCCAAATCGGTGATCCACACTACCAGGCTCCGGCGCTTCTGCATGGTGAGCAGCACGCGGGCGGCGCGAGCATGGTCGGCCTCCGCCACCTCGGAGCGAACCAGACTGAGCTGCTCCACCATGGCACGCGTATGCGGGCTGCCTCGTCCCGGCGGCAACTGCTGCTGCACGCGGCGGCCGTAGGCCAGCAGGGCCACGCGGTCCCCGGAGTACTGGGCCACGTGCGCCACGGTGAGGGCGGCATTAACGCTGAAATCGAGCTTCTGCAGTTTGCCCACTTTCGCTCGCAGCAGGCGCCCTGCATCAACGACCAGGCACACCGCCTGGCTGCGTTCAACCTGGAATTGCCGCGTGATCAGCTTGCCGCGCCGGGCGGTTGCCGTCCAGCAGACGTCGCGCACTTCGTCGCCATCGCGGTAGTCGCGCAGGCTCTCAAATTCCCTGCCCAGGCCGCGGCGGCGCGTCAGCCGCCGTTCCAGCTCGATCTGGCGGCTGCGCA
>DATEGM010000014.1:0-6728 GCA_035280085.1 Terriglobales bacterium | reverse complement strand
TCCTCCGCACGCAGCGAGATTTCCAGGGAAAATCCGAGCACGCGCTCCCGCGGACAAGCGCAGGCGTGAAGCCGGTAAACCTGTCAACCGATTGGGAGAAGCCTTTGATACTTATCATCCGGCAGCTACAACGGTCAAGGGCAGGGGACTGCGATCAAGGGCGGGCATTTAACCCGAGTTCCGAATGTAAATTTAACGAAATCACAACGTCCAGCGGGAGGCGCAGTAACCCGGGTGAGCCAACTTAAGTCAAGTACCGTGCTGGGCTGGCTCGTTCAAGCAGGGAGATAGCCAGGGGATTTTTGCGAAAAAAACTGCAACTCCTTTCACCATGGCAGGGTTGGAAGTCGCTTGTTCGGGTTCTACCAGCGATATCCCATGGAGTTACGGGGCTTGCCGGACCAATGCCAGTGGAAGGGCAATTGCACTTCCCAGGGCAACGTAGGAGCGTACACATGGCGGCAGCCGTACGAGTGTTTGTTCCACGGAACCTGATTCCCCTGCAACAAGCTGTACTGTGCGCTAATTGCGAGGTGATCAGCGACAGCAAGAACGGGCGTTGCGTGGTCTGCGGCAGCCCCTCGTTGCTCAATCTGGCCCGCGTGCTGGACGGAGCGAACCATCGGGTAGAGAGACCCAGGGCCTGGGGGCGCAGGGCTCGGGCGACGGCCTGCGATAGCGCCTCTGACCGCGGGTAATCAGCCAAGTTCGTGGCGCATATTTGCGCTTGCATTCCGACGGCAAGGTCTAGTAACTGTGGCGGTTGGGACGTCGGAGCCTGCTCTTAAAATGGATTTTGCGATGTGAGTTGGGTGGCTTGCGAACCAGGGATTTGTAAATTGAGTTGGCGGAAAACGGCCCCAAATGCTATTAGGACGACCCATAACCATGACTCAAGCCATTCCCGACCGCCGCGCGATGCGGCGCTTCGACATGCGATTGCCAGCGGCAGTGCGGATGGCGACTGATGATGGAGCCGAAATAGCAACGGAAACCGACAACGTCAGCGCCCGCGGCGTGTACTTCCGCCTGCCGCGGCCGCTGCAGGTAGGCGATCGCCTGGCGGTGACCCTGACCTTTCCCCCGCATGTGACGCTTACGGAGAAGGTGCGGGTGCGCTTTGACGCGCGCGTTATCCGGGTAGAGCCGCAGAGAGTTTTCGGGGCGCCGGTAGGAATCGCCGCTGCTATTGAAGCTTACGAATTTCTCCGCGATTATCCGATGGAAGAGCTGGAGGGCAGCGCGGCGCCGGATCGGAACAGCTAGTGAGCACGTTCGACATTATAGTGCTGGTGTTATTCGCGGTGATGGCGGCGGTGGGTGTGGGCTCGCATCCGCGCGGCAACGTGACCGCTTCCGACTGGCTCAGCAAAATCGGCATGATTGGCGCCGCCGTCTGGCTGTGCTGGATTTTCTTCCGCCCCGGCGGAGAAAGCGCCCGCAACGTCTTCCAGGTGTTCAAAGATTTCTTCACCCAGTAACTTCCCTGCCACGGATTTACACGGATTCTGCTGATTTCTGCTCGCTTATTCTCGAATTGTTAGCCTGCCGGGGTCCGTCCTCAGCCTTCACTTTCAAGCCGAGCTGGCCAGTGCAAGCCAAACTCGGAAGAGAATGAATTTTGATCCGTGAAGATCCGTGTGAATCCGTGGCTAACGAATTTGGGACTATTTCTTGCGCAAGTCCTGCATCTCGTCGCGAAGGCGGCGATAGCGGCGGCTGAGAAAGGCTAGATAGGTGATGTGGATGACCCAGGTGGCGGCGTAGGCGGCGTAGAGGAACTTCATCGCGGGGACCTCGCGTCAGGTTGCAGCAGGGCTTCCAGCGCCTGAGTTTCTTCAAAGTCCTGGCGCGCTCGCTCGAGGCGGAAGCGGAGCCAGACCACCAGGGCGGCGAAACAGAAGAACGCGGCCATGTTCAGGAGGAGGGCATAGGTCATGCGCGGGTCGGCGCCCGAACCTGGCCCGCCGAAATAAACCGGCTGCGGGTGCTGGGTGCGGAACAGGCGGTTGGCCAGGTACACAAACGGGACATCGAGAAAGCCGAACACAGCCAGCACGGCGGCGATCACCGGGGTCTGACCGCTGGTGGAATAGCGCCGCAGGATCAGGTAGCTGATGTAAATCAACCACAGCAGCAGGGTGCTGGTGAGGCGCGCATCCCATGTCCACCAGATGCCCCACACCGGGCGCGCCCATAGGGGGCCGGTGACCAGCACGACGGTGCAGAAAACCACGCCTACTTCGGCGGTGCTCACGGCCAGCGCATCCGCCTTCTGATTGCGCCGAGCCAGGTAGATGATGGACACAGCAAAGTTGATCAGAAACAGCGTGAACGCAGTTATCGCTGATGGCACGTGATAGTAGAAAATGCGCTGCACCTCGCCCATGGTCTGTTCCGTGGGCGCGGCCACCATGCCTTCATAGAGGGCATAGGTAAGAAGGCCGAGGGTAACCACCGCGAGAATGACAAATGTGCGTCTCATTCGGCGTGTAATACCGTCTCAAAAAGGAGCAGGCAAACAGTAGTAAACACCACATCGTAGACCACAAGCAACACTACCCAGAAGCGGTAAGCGCCCTCGCCAGTGAGGATGGCGGTGGTGGCGGAAACCATGGCCAGCAGCGCGGGAATGGAGATGGGAAAAAGGATCAGAGGCAGCATGACTTCGCGGCTGCGCGTACGGATGGACATGGCGGCGAAGAATGTTCCGTTAGCCACCAGCGCCCAGGTGGCCAGCACGGCCACAACCACCAACTGATACGCCGGGCCGATGGAGCGCAGGTTGTAAAACACCATGAACAGAGGCGCCATCAGCGCTTCCAGCACGGCGACGAAAATGAAGTTGCCCACCGCCTTGGAGATAAACAGCGCGTTGGCAGGAGCCGGCGAAACCCGGTAGGCATCGAGCACCTGGTTGCGCAGTTCGCGCGCCCAGGTCTGGTTGAGGGCCACGACCGCGGCAAACAGAAACGCCACCCACACGATGCCGCCGGCGATGTGGCGCGACTCCTCCGCCGTGGGATCGAACGAAAAGCTGAAAATCACCACCACCAGCAGGGCGAAAAACAGCATGGAGTTGATGGCGTCCTTGGAGCGCCACTCCAGGCGCAAGTCCTTGGCCAGGGAAACACGGGTGATTTCGCCCAGGCTCATAGAGTCGTTCTCGCCGGTGGCGCGCCGCGCTCTAAACTGGAGGGCAGTTCCCGCGCGCGGGCGCTGATTTGGCCAGCGGCCATACACACGAATTCGTCGGCCACTCCTTCCAGCAAGGCAGCCTGGTGAGTGACGATGAAAATGGTCTTGCCCAGATCGCGCATTTGCGCCAGCACGTGCACCATCTCGCGCGCAGAGACCACGTCCACATTGGAAAACGGCTCGTCGAGAAAAAGAATTTTGGGATCGTGTACCAGGGCGCGAGCCAGGGACAGGCGCTGGCGCATGCCCTGGGAATACTGGCCTACGCGGCGGGTAAGCGCGGGATCGAGGCCCACAGCGCTAATGGCGCGCTCACAGGGCTGGTGGTCGCGAATGCCGTAGAGAGCGGCGAAGTAGCGCAAGTTCTCCATGCCGCTCATCTCTTCATAGAGCAGCGTGGGGTGGGCCATGTAGCCGATCTCCGCTGTGGCGGCCCGGAGGTCCGCATTGCCCAGCAGGCTTATGGTTCCGCGCGTGGGCTGGGACAGGCCGACCATGGCTCGCAACAGCGTGGTCTTCCCCGCTCCGTTATCGCCCAGGATGGCGTGGAGCTTGCCCGCCGCAAATTCCGCGCTCACGTCGCGCAAGGCGGCGAAGCGGCCAAAAATTTTGCTCACGTGGGAAAGCGTCACGGCGGCGGACGTGGGCTGGCTTGAGTTGGTGGTGGGCGAGTTGGCGGCCGCGGAGGAAAAACTCACTTAGGAAGACCAGTAGCCCCGGGGTCGACCTGGCTCATGTCCTTGGCCGGCGCCGCGGGGGCGTTCTGCTGCGCGGGGGCATACTTGGAGGCACACTTGGCCTGAAGTTCGCTGGCGTGGAAGACGCCGTCGCGCCCAAAGCTGCCTTCGGCCAGTGCTTGGGCGTTGTCCTTGAATGTGTCCGGCGGCGCTTCGGTTCCGGTGTAAACCACCGGCAGCTTGTTGCCCTGCTCCACCAGCGTGAACTCCACGTGCAGGCCCGTGCGGTGGATGGAGCCCGGTTCCACGTTGCCCGCCACCCGCAGGCGCTTGGTGTACACGCTGTTGTCCATGCCGCGCAGTTCTTTGATAGTCACGTAATAGCTCTTGCTCTGCTGCACTCCGGTGTAAGCCAGGTAGCCCAGCGCCACCACGATGATGGTGGTCGCGATGCCGAATTTCACGTACTTATTGCTATGCGACATGGGTACGGTAGACATGGACGGGAACACCCCTTGCGAAAACTCTACCCGCTTGGGGTACACGGGTCAAGCAACGTAACGGCCTGATAGCGGGGTGTTTAGAGCTGGTGTCGCCCCTACGGGGCTCTAATTTTCTTGGCCTATTGTACCCAGGACTGACGTCCTGGGCTTTACTATGGCGCGCCTCCGGCGCTGAGGTGAGGAAGAGCACGCATTCGATGTTTAGCAAAAAGGTAGGGCTCGCCTTCGCAGGTGGCAGGTGGCAGGTGGCCCAGGTTCGCGCCCAAAAACCGGGCGCGAACCCTTCGGCTTCGCTCAGGGCAGGCTCTGGGCCAGTACCCCTACTCTCGACTGCCGGTCTTCACGAATAGGGCGCCGGCAGGCCCAGGCTGCGGCGGTAGGCCCGCATCTCGTGCTGCTGATGGGTGCGAATGCGCAGGTCGGAGCGCGGTTTTCCGGTGCACAGCAGAACGAAGCCGGCCTCGCGGTCCTCCGGAAAGTAAGCGTCGGAATCCGACTGATCCACCTCTCCCGGGCCTTCCAGACGGCCGGCGCAAGTCAGGCACCGTCCCTGGTGGCAAAGTGCGGGCAGGATAATGCCGGCGGCCTGGGCAGCGTCCCAGAGGTGCTGTTCCGATTCCGCCACAATGGTGTGCTCGCCCCGCGGCGTCAGCAAGGTGACGTGGAAGATGTTTGGGGCGGCAGGCGGGGATTCGTCCACAGTTTCATTCTACGGGAAGAAAGTGTTCCTGCCCGGCCGCGTGAGTGCCCGGCCGGACAGGAACGAAAGAATTACGAACCGATGTAGAAGCCCCGGTTCTTGCTGTAGGGCGCCTCGCCCGGCTCGCCGCGGCGGAAGTGGCCGGAGGGAATACTCTTCTTATCGCGCTCCCAGCCGAGCAGTTCGATGAACCAGGCCTCGTGTTCGATTTCCTCGTTGAGGATGCGCGCGGCCATGTCGTAGGTGCGGGGATCTTTGCCGAAGGTCATGTCGCACACCGCCTGCCAGCTGCGGATGGCGCAGCGTTCCGATTCCAGCAGCAGGGTCAGAATGTTGACCGCGGTGGGCGGATCGGGGAGCTTGGCGGCGGCGCAACCGGCGCCGTCGTGGAAGGCCTTCAGGTCGTTGGGCAGCTCGCCGCCCAGTTCGTAGATGCGGGGCACAATCAGCTCCCAGTGGGCGCGGTCTTCCAGGCGCGCGTCCTCGCAAATCTCTTTGTAGTCTTCATGACCGGCCAGGTGCATGCGGAGAATGGTGTAGTAGTAGTAAGTGCTGGCAAATTCGGCGCCCGCATTGGCGATCAGCATCTTAATGAGCTTTTCTACGTCCACGCCGCGGTTGCGGATAACTTCCACGCCCACGCGCTGGCTGATGTCGCCGTGCTTGACGGACATTGTGTCTTGCTTTTCCGGCATATTTCCTCCTGGCTGGAAGTCTAGCGCACGGCTCATGCAGAGGTCTAAGATATGGATGCTATAGGTGTGATAGTTTTTGCCGATTGCCGAGTTGCCAGCGAAGATGACCCTTAGTCCCATTAGCGCACGCGAGTTCAGCCGTCCCGACGGGACTTTTAAATGTTCCGGCAACCACCCGCCACTGAAGTGGCGGGCTACTTTCATGTAGTCCTCCGGACCAGGGAGGCCCGCATCGACGAGCACAGTCTCTCCTGCACCGTGGCGATGGTATTGGAGGGCAAAGCAGGTATTGGCATCAGAAACGAAGGGCAACTTTGAACCATTCTGTACCTGCCCGGGAGGGGCAGATCGAAAGTAGCCCGCCAGTTTACTGGCGGGACCGAGTGCAATGGAATCCAAGTCCCGTCGGGACGACTGCCACTGTTCGACGATTTAATTGTCGTCAGCAAGAAATTCCAGGTATCTCATGCAAGTACACCAGCTCAAATATTTCTGCGCCGTTGCCCGCACGGGAAACTTCACCCGCGCTGCCGAAGAGAGAACTCCCTGAAACAGCGATGACGCTGGGGACAAGCGCAGGGGTTCTTCGACTCCGCGGCCGATTCGCAAGCGAATCGGTCCGCTTCGCTCAGAATGACATTCAAAAGGGATGCAATGAAAGCAGGCAAAAGCCATTTGCGCCGATCACGCAGCCATGAGATACATTGAAATATCGGGAGGATGGCATGGCTGCGCTCCAGGTTGGGGAAACCGCGCCCGAATTCGATGTGCCTGCACTAATCGGCGGCATTAAGCAAAGATTCCGGCTTCGCGATCACCGCGGCAAGAGCAACGTGGTAATAGCTTTTCACCCGCTCAACTGGACGCCGGTTTGAGCCACGCAAATGGCGGCCTACAACGCGGAGCTCGCGAAGTTTGCCGCTCACGATGCCCAGGTCGTGGGCATTAGCGTGGA
>DATEGM010000013.1:0-6008 GCA_035280085.1 Terriglobales bacterium | reverse complement strand
GCGGGCTCAGGGCAATTCAAACGTGGCAGCAACCAGCCCGTTGCCCGTCCCAACAACCCGCAACCGAGCTCCCAACCGGCCCGCGCAGAGCGCCAGGCGCCGCAATCTTCCGGCGGCGGACGTCAGGTGCAATCGCGCGAGTCCGGCTCGTCGCAGCAGCACGGCAAGCAGGAATCAAAAGGCGAGTCGAAGCAGGATAAGCAACACTAAGAGCGTTCTTGTGGCGTGGGCGCCCTCGCCCGCGCCTTTTCTTTCAATTCTTCGCCGCAGATAGACGCGGATCAAACGGATTTCAATCGGATCTGAGCGAGAGTGCGCCCATTCTGCGAACAGAAACGCAAGGTCCTTCGACTCGCGCTCTGCTTTTGGGTGGCGCAGGCCTTCAGGCCTGCTATTCTCGCAAAACTAATTCCGGGCTTCAGCCCCTGAGGTACGGTCCTCAGCGGCTAAAGCCGGCTCTCACCTGCGCTGCATTGGCAGCGCTAAAGCGCTGCTCCACCCAAAGACCCTTGCCGCGGATACACGCGGATCAGACGAACCCCAGGAAGTTTTTCGCATGGGAAGGAAGCCGCAACAAGTCACGTCTCG
The DNA here is from genome assembly GCA_035280085.1 of Terriglobales bacterium. Classification (GTDB taxonomy): domain Bacteria; phylum Acidobacteriota; class Terriglobia; order Terriglobales; family Acidobacteriaceae; genus JAICWP01. The sequence goes on along the minus strand of DATEGM010000013.1, from coordinate 5,420 downwards.
ACCACTGTTTGTGGCGCCGGCTCCTCGCCCGCGAAAACCGGCTGGGCAACCCCTGCCCTCATATTGCTGCGCCCTTCGGCAGAAACTGTGCGGGCAACATCTCGCCTTCCCCAGGAAGGCGTCATCCTGAGGACCTTCAGGTCCGAAAGCCGGCCCTGAGCCTGTCGAAGGGGATCTCGCGTGCAGCTCTGCTTTTGGGTGGCGCAGGCCTTCAGGTCCGAGGGATCTCGCGTGCAGCTCAGCTTTTGGGTGGCGCAGGCCTTCAGGCCTGCTATTCTCGCTTCGAAACTAATTCCCGGGCTTCAGCCCCTGAGGTACGTTCCTCAGCGGCTAAAGCCGGCTCTCACCTGCGCTGCATTGGCAGCGCTAAAGCGCTGCTCCACCCAAAGCCATTGACCACCCTGCAGATCCAACAGTCCCCCGCCGAATCTGAAAAGTTGCCCGGCTGAATGCTGCTTGCTGAGTGCTTCTTCACTCCCACTCAATCGTGCCGGGCGGCTTGGAGGTGATGTCGTACACCACGCGGTTGATTCCCTTGATCTCGTTCACGATGCGGTTGGAGATGGTTTTGAGCACCTCGGTGGGCAGGGGCACCCAATCGGCGGTCATGCCGTCCTCGGAGTGCACGGCGCGGATGGCACAGGTGTAGGCGTAGGTGCGCTGGTCGCCCATCACCCCCACCGACATCACCGGCAGGAGCACGGCAAACGACTGCCAGATTTTGGTGTAAAGCCCGGCGCGCTTGATTTCGCTGACCACCACGTCGTCGGCTTCGCGCAGCAGCGCCAGGCGCTCCGGCGTCACCTCGCCCAGGATGCGCACCGCCAGGCCGGGGCCGGGAAAGGGCTGGCGTTGCAGGATCTCCTCCGGCATTCGCAGGTCGCGGCCGATCTTGCGCACTTCGTCCTTGAACAGGTCTTTCAGCGGTTCGATGAGCCGGAGCTTCATTTTGTCCGGCAGGCCGCCGACGTTGTGGTGGGTTTTGATGGTCTGCGAAGGCCCGCGCACCGAGCGCGACTCGATTACGTCGGGGTAAAGGGTGCCCTGGACCAGGTATTCCACGTGCCCCTGCTCGCGCTTGATGCGCTCCGCCTCTTCCTCGAAGATGGCGATGAATTCGTTGCCGATAATGCGACGCTTTTTTTCCGGGTCGGTGACGCCCGCCAGCTTGGCCAGGAAGCGCTGCGAGGCGTCTACCGCCACCAGGTGCAGGCCCAGCTTGTCGCGCAGGTTCTGCTGCACTTTTTCGAATTCATTCTTGCGCAGCACCCCGTTGTTGACGAAAACGCAGGTCAGGCGCTCGCCGATGGCGCGGTGCACCAGCACCGCCGCCACCGAAGAATCCACGCCGCCGGAAAGGGCGCAGATGGCGCGGCCTTGCGGGCCCACCGTTTCCCGCACCTGCGCCACCGTGGCATCCACAAAATGGTGCGCCGTCCAGTTGGGCTCGGCGCCGCAGATTTCCAGCGCGAAATTTTTAAGGATCTCCGTGCCCAGCTTGGTGTGGTGCACTTCGGGGTGAAACTGCACCGCGAACATCTTCTTTTCCGGATTCTCGATGGCGGCGACGGCGTTCGGGGTTTTGCCGATCAAGCGGAAGCCCTGGGGCAGCTCCATGGCTTCATCGCCGTGCGACATCCACACGGAGAGCAGCTTGGGCAAGCCGGTGAAAAGACGCGAGCCGTCAAGAATCTCCACGGTGGCGTGGCCGTATTCGCGCTTGTCGGCGGGGCGCACCTTGCCGCCCAGCACGTGGGTCATCAACTGCAGGCCGTAGCAGATGCCGAGCACAGGCAGGCCCAGGCTGAAGACGCGCGGGTCGGCAACGGGCGCCTCCTGGTCATAAACCGAGCTGGGGCCGCCGGAGAGGATGATTCCCGCCGGGGCGTAGCTCTTGATCTCGTCAATCGGCGCCGTGCAGGGCAGCACCACCGAGAAGACGTTTTGTTCGCGGATGCGGCGCGCGATGAGCTGGGAGGTTTGCGCGCCGAAGTCGAGGACGACGATAGATTGGGCTTCCACAACCTAATCTGCCAGAAGGATGGTAGTAGTGTAAAGCAGAAAGACAGGAGTCAGGAGTCAGGAGTCAGTAATCAGTAATCAGGGGTCAGGAGGCTGGCACCCTCGCCCGGACTCAGGTCCGTCGCGCCAGAATGTAGCCCCGGCGGCTCTGGTATTCCACCTCGGGCGCGTAGGGGTCGCGCTCCACCGCTCTTTCCACCGCCAACCCGGCTTTTTCGGCGTGCTGCACCACTTCTGCCAGCGTGAACAGGGTGGCATCCAGGTTTACGGCGTAGCCCCACAATTCGTCTTCGTGGAGAGTTTCCGTGCCGAGATGGAAAGCCAGCAGCAGCCAGCCGCCGGAACGCAGCACGCGACCCATTTCGCGCAGTGCCAGCGGCAACTGATCGCGATCCAGGTGGATGATGGAGTAGAAGGCCGCGATACCGCCCAGGGTCTTGGCGCCGAAGGGCAGGGCCAGCATGTCGCCCTGCACGAATTCCAGGCCGGAATTCAGCCGCCGCGCTTGCTTCAGATTGCCGAAGGAGAGGTCCAGGCCGAAGGAGCGCGCGCCACGCTCCTGCAAATAGCCCGCGATCTGGCCGGGTCCGCAGCCCAAATCGCAAACCGGCCCCAGCGACCGCGTGCGCTGAGCAAAAACGTCCAGCCACTCGCGATCAAAAGGCTTGCCGGCAAGCTCGCCGTAGATTCGCGCGGCATACTCCTCCGCCACCGCGTCGTACGACGCCCGCGTGCGCTCTCTGCGCTCCCGCTGTGGCCGTGGCGGATTCATTAACGATGCGAATCCTAAGGGAACAATCCTAGCAAGATGCGCTGCGGCAAGCGCAAGGCAAGCTCTCGCATTGGGGCTCGCGATGAGATTGGTGGGAACTCCCTCATGCGGGAGCGGTTGTGCTGGCTGTGTGGGTCCTTCGACTTGCAGGCCGATTCGCAAGCGAATCGGCCTGCTGCGCTCAGGATGACAGGTCAAGCGTTAGAGCTGAGGCGAAGGTCGGCGGCTATGCAGGAGAAATGCATAGGTTCTGGTAGCAAGAGTTGTCAAGGGGAGAAAGCGCAGGAAAGGGACGTAAGTTGCTGGCGTAGTTGGAAAAACAAGCAGAGGCGGAAGTCACGAAATAGGCATTGAATTTGCTATCCTGAAAATAGAGAGCAGAAGCAGGGGATGCGCCGAGAGGGCGTGTCCCCTTTTTGTTTTTGCCGGCACGCAAACGGGGCGCCCCGGGGGCGAGGACCGGCGATGAAGAGTTTGGACGCGCAGGACGGACAGGGAGCGAGAAGAGTATGGGAAAGATGGGCCGCCGGAGAGGGTGGCGAATTTGCTGGCTGCTGCTGATGGCGGCCATGAGCGCGCGCGGCAGCACACCGGCGATGACCACAATCAACGACGTGCTGTACCGGGCGGACGGGAGCCCGGCGCGGGGCGTGCTGCTGATTTCCTGGCCGGCATTTACCACGGCGGACGGCAAGCCGGTAGCAGCGGGAAGCAAGGATGTGGCGCTAGGGACGAACGGCGAAGTGCAGATGGAACTGGCGCCCAATGCGGGAGCGGATCCGGCGGGGACCTACTACAGAGTCGTGCTGAAGCTGGAGGATGGCACCACCAGCACGGAGTACTGGGTGGTACCCGCAAGCTCGCCGGCGAACATTTCGGGGATACGCAGCCGGCTGGCGCCCAGTTCGGTAGCGGTGCAATCGGTGACGCGCGAGTATGTGGACAGCGCCTTGTCGGGGAAAGCCACTGACAGCGCAGTAGTGCACCGCGACGGGGCGGAGGTGATCAACGGGCTGAAGCAGTTCACGGTGGCGCCGAGCGTGCCCGCGCCGCAGGCAAACGGCGATGTGGTGAACAAGGGCTACGTGGACGCCGCGGTAGTGGCGGTGGGCGAAGGCTCGTACGTGAAGAAGAACGGGGACACGATGACCGGGTCGCTGACGCTGGCGGCGGATCCGATTTCACCGATGCAAGCGAGCACGCGGCACTACGTGGACACGACGGCGGCGAGCCTGGTGCCGGCCACAGCGCTGAGCACGACGCCGGCGGCGGGGCTGGCGCCGCTGGCGGGAAGTGGCGCAGTGCTGGACCTGGGATGGTTGGGAAGTTCGGCGGGGAGCGGGGACAAGCTGCTGGGGAAGACGGGAGGCAGCAGCGGGCCGGCCTCGTGGTGGGCCTTGCCTACCACGGGAAGCAATGGGTGCTCGGGCAGCGGCGACAAACTGCTGTACAACTCCACAACGCACGCGCTGACATGCGGGACGGACCAGACGGGAGGGGGAGGAGTGACCTGGCCGTTCCTGCCGCCGAACGACAACCTTTCAGACATTGGCGACCTGACGCACCGGCTGCGGACGTTGTACGCGGGAACTTCGATCAGCACGCCGAAGATTACGGGCATCAGCGATACGGCAGTGGTGAGTAACCTGAACTCCGATTTGCTGGATGGGAAGCATGCCAGCGAATTTCTAACAACGCTTTCGGCTTTGACGGCGAGCGCTCTGGGCGGAGTGAAAGGGACGGGCAGTTCGCTGTTGTGCAGCGGCAGCGACAAGATGATTGGCTTCGGGGCGGATGGCAGCATGCAGTGCGGGCCCGACCAGAGCGGGACGACAGGGTGGCCGCTACTGCCGCCGAACGATAACCTTTCCGACATTGGCGACAACGCGCACGAACTGAGGAGCGTGTACGTTGGGACGTCGGTGGTGGTGTCGGGAGGCACAGCGGGGACGCTGACGATCAAGGGCAGCCCGAGCACGCTGGACATTGGAGTGCCGGGCAAGGCGCTGCGGATGGGCACGTTCACGGCGGGGACGAGCGGGTCGCCCGCCGATGCCAATTTCCAGATTTTCAGCAATTCGGCGTCGTCGTTCAAAGGCAGCCTGTACTTTGACGCAGGCAACGACGCAGCGTCGTCGGTGAACTTCCGCACCGGGCAGGGAGGAACGGTGGTGAGCCGGCTCTCGATTGCGAACGGCGGAGCGGCGACGTTCTCCAATGGCGATGTGACCATTTCCGGAGCCTACAAGCTGAACACGCCGAAAATAGCGGGGGTGACGGACACGGGGGTGGTGACGAACCTGAACAGCGACATGGTGGACGGCAAGCACGCGAGCGGGTTTGCGCTGGCCGGGTTGAGCAGCGTGGCGTTTTCGGCGACGCCGACGTTCGATGCGGGGACAGCGAGCACGTTCAAGATGACGCTGACGGGAGATGTGACCAGCGCGACACTTTCCAATGCGGCGGCAGGACAGATGCTGAGCTTTGTGCTGTGCCAGGACGCGGCGGGAAACCATAATTTTGTGTGGCCGAGCAATGTGAAGGGCGGGATGGCGGTGGGAATGCAGGTGAGCAAGTGCTCGGCGCAGGCGTTTGTTTATGACGGAACGCAGGCGTGGGCGCTGGG
>DATEGM010000012.1:0-9171 GCA_035280085.1 Terriglobales bacterium | reverse complement strand
TCAACCATCCGGTTGGGCGCGTGAATACGCTGCGCGCCTACGACGTGCTAAGCAATGAATTCAGCTTGAACCAGGCTAGCGTCATTTTCGACCACCCGCCCGATCCCGGTGCGGGACGCCGCTGGGGTGGGAGACTGGACTTGCAATTTGGGCAGGCCACCGACACGTTGCAGGGGAATCCAACGAACGAACCCCGGCCCGACATTTATCGCAATATTTTTCAGGTTTATGGCACTTACGTAGTTCCCATCGGCAAAGGTGTAACCGTGGACTTCGGCAAATGGGGCAGCGCGCTGGGCATCGAGGGAAACTACACCAAGGACCAGATGAACTATTCGCGCGCGCTTTGGTTCGACTTTCTCCCCTTTTACCACATGGGACTACGCGCCAGCATTCCGATAACGAAACAGTTCAGCATCAACTACTGGCTGGTAAACGGCACTAACCAGACAGAAGCAACCAACGGCTTCAAGGACCAACTATTTGGGTTCACGGCCAAGCCGCGGAAGAGCATTTCGTGGACGATGAACTACTACCTGGGCCAGGAGCACCCTGATCGGGTCGTGGTTCCACCAACCTCACCCATTCCGGTACAGCCGGGACTGAGCTTTCAGGCAATCCGTCCCGCTCCCGATGGACGAACTCATATTTTCGACAGCTACGTAACCTGGCAGGCCACGCCCAGGTTAACAGCCGCCCTCGAGGGCGATTACTTTATCCAGCGTTTGTGGAGCAACGCCGCGCCCGGGATGTCTTCGGCTCCCGCGCATGTGGACGGCGGCGCCGCCTATCTGCGCTACCAGTTCACACCCAAAGTGGCGGTTGCCACCCGAGCCGAGTACATGTCAGACCGCGGAGGCCTGTTCAGCGGGGTTACGCAGGCGCTGAAGGAGAACACAGTCACCTTCGACTACCAACTGGCCAACGGATTTCTCATGCGCTATGAGTGGCGCCGTGATTATTCCAACCAGCCATCATTCTTGTCCGATGTCCAGGGGGTCTTGAGCAAACAGCAGAATACGGCCACGGTGGGGCTGATCTGGTGGTGGGGACAAAAGGAAGGCGCCTGGTGATGCGCGCTTTCCGGCCTCGATTTGAACTTCCCAAACAGCACTAGAGGAGCTCGGGCCCAGTTATGGCCGGCCTTGAATGTTGGCTAAACCGCGCTCCAGCCGGCCACATTCCAAGCACGGACTCCGCCCCCCCGATGCCGCTTGCGCGTGGTGGTAGAATGACGTCCTTTGGGCCCCGCTTATCCGCCCGCGTGGTTATTTCATGCCAGTTGATCAAAAAAGAACTCAACAACTATTTAGCAAGCTGGGCCGATTGGCCCGCAAGGTCGGTTCTGACCCCGGGGTGGATAATGTGCACCAGTTCCGCACAACTACCCGTAGAATCGAGACTTTGTTTAAGTACTTGCTGCCCAAACCGGACCGCAACCAGCGCAAGTTATTGAAACAATTGGGTAAGATTCGCAAGCGCGCAGGCCGGGTACGGGACCTCGATGTGCAGATGGAAGCCCTGCGGACGTTGAAAATTGGACGGGATGGCGAGGAAAAACGGACGCTGTTGGGTGCTTTGGCAGCGGATCGGGCCCGTTACGAAAAAAAGCTGGTTTCAGCGTTGGACGAAAAGAGATTGAGCGATCTGCGTAAGCGTATCCGTCGCGCGGCTACAGATCCCCGTCTGCACGAAAGCACGATGGAGCCGGCCAGCAAAGCCTTGCAAATGTTTGCCCAGTTGGCACGCAAGCAGGGCGAGGTCAATGAGGCTGTACTGCACCAATATCGGCTGCGCTGCAAGAAAATTCGTTACCTCGCCGAAATGGCCGGCGAAGATCCGCTGGCGGAGGCGGCAGTTAAGCAGCTCAAAAGTATCCAGGATGCGGCTGGTGAATGGCACGACTGGGAAACCCTCAGCCTGAGGGCAGAGACCCTGTTTCAAGACACGCCCAACGCTCCCCTCGTCACCGCCCTGCGCGCAGTGAGGCACTCAAAGCTGGTCGAGGCAATACATGTCAGCCAGACCGCAAAAGCAACGCTACTGGGGATGCAAGCGCGGCCGATGGGGCGTAAGAAACCTGCCAGGGCTGCCATTGCGCAACCCGCGAAACCACCGGCATTGGTTGATGCCGCCAGCGCCTGACCCCGTCGCAGTCGAGGGCGCCATTTCCTATGCCTACGTTCGCCGCGGTTGACATCGGAGCCAATTCGGTCCGTTTAAAGATCGCTCGTTCAAGGGGGCGCCGCCTCGAAATCATTCAAGAAGACCGGCAGGTGACCCGGCTGGGCGAACAGGTGTTCAGTACGGGGCTGCTCTCCCCGGACGCAATGGCTGAAACCGTCAAGGTGCTGCGCCGATTTCACCGCTCGGCTCAGAAACTTGGGGTGGAGGCGGTACGTGTAGTGGCAACCAGCGCGCTGCGCAGTGCGCGAAACCGCAAAAGCTTCGTGGAATGGGTGTACTCCGCTACCGGGTGGCAGGTAGAGGTTATTTCAGGCATCGAAGAGGCGCGCCTGATCCACCTGGGCCTGGTTTCTAATCTTCGCATCAGCTCCTGGCCGGTACTCATGGTGGACTTGGGCGGCGGCAGCTGTGAACTCACAATTTCGGCACAAAGCCATATCCGGGAAACCTTCAGCTTGCCGCTGGGCGCGGTTCGCCTGACCCGCGAATTCCTTGGCCATGATCCGCCGCGGAAGAAGGAACTGGAGCGACTGCACGCCTTCGTGGTCCGCGAACTGGGTCGGGCAGCCAAGCGGATCGTTAAGGCCAAGGTGAAAGCTGTTATCGCTACCTCCGGGACAGCCGCCGCACTGGCGGCAGTTGCGGCCAACCGTTATCCCGCAGGCGGGCATGAGGGCGTCAATTTCGTTTCTGGCGCTACGGCGGCGCGCCTGGTTCGTCTGCTGGCGCGACGAAGTGTGGAACAGCGGATCAGCTTTCAGGGCATCGGCCCGCGGCGCGCCGAGATTATCGTTGCGGGAGCGGTTGTCTTCGCCGAACTCCTGGAGCGCTGCCGCCTGCGGAACTTCCGTTATTCGCCCTTGGGGCTTCGCGATGGCCTGCTGGCGCAAATGGCTGCGGACTACAGCCGCAGCGCCCGTTCACGCCAGCAGATTGCAACCGAACGCTGGGACTCCGTGTTGCATTGTGCCCGGCAATATGGCGTGGAACTGCATCATGCCCTGCAGGTGCGGGACTTTGCCCTGGAACTCTTTGGCAGGCTGCAATCTCTTCACGGGCTCCCTCTGGAATACCAGGAATTGCTGTCGGCCGCAGCCATGCTCTACGAGGTAGGAACATATATCAATCGCAATGGCCGTTACCGGCACGCCTACTATGTGATTTCCCATTCCGACATTCTGGGATACACGCCGCAGCAGCGCCTGATAATCGCGGCCATTGCGCGTTACCTGGGAACGTCCGTGCCTCTGCCATCCGATGCCCCCCTGAAGGCGATTCCCTCCAGCGAGCGCGCCAACGTCGCCCGCGCCTGCCTGTTGCTACGGTTGGCCCGGGCGTTGAATCTCGGCCGCCGCGACGCAGTTCGCGGCGTGCGCGTACAACTGCGGGAGTCAAAGGTGCTGCTCACGGTGGCCGCCAAGCGGGGCAGCGATGTGGAACTTGAGATCTGGGCTCTGGAGAGGGAAAGGAACTACTTCCGCGAAGCCTTAGGACGCGAGCTTTCGACCGCCATCGCCTGAATGGCGGCCACCGCTTTCGGCGTCAGGCACCAACGCAAACCTACGCTGTTGCGCCTGGTGTCTACCTGGGCTACGGCGCCTTTTTTGAGGTTAATCTCGGCCTGGCCTGCTCCGCGGGTAATGGAGCGGCCCAGGAAGTCGCTCAGGTTGGGGTTGTGCCCCACCACCATGATTGCCTCTGTTTTGGCATAGCGTCCCAGCAGTTCTCGAAATTGGGAGAACGTGGCCTCCGGCCGGAGAGCCGCATCCAGTTGCAGCTTCCCTTCGTGCCCCATTTCATTGGCCACCAGCGCGGCGGTCTGGCTGGCTCGCTTGAGCGGGCTGGATATGATGACGTCCACCTGGATTTCCATGGCCGCCAAAGCACGCCCTATCTGCCGGCATTGTTCGATGCCATCCGCGTCCAGGCCCCGGCGTTCATCTTTTTTCGGATTGCTTACACGCTGGCCGGCACTGGCATGGCGCAAGAAATAGATGGTCATATAGGTTTACGCTTCCAACATAAGCTTAGGCCGCAATTGCTTTCTTACGGAGCGCGGCTCAGGAATTTCGTCCTTTGTCCGCTTCCCTTCCGCAACTTCAATAAGGAACTGCTGTGCGTTGAAGCTGGGGGTAAGCGGCTTGCGACCCGCGCGCCCTGCCAGCCAGGCGCGAACGTAAGTGCCGTCGGAACGCAAGACACGCGCTTTTACATCGTCGGCAAGGTAAGCCTCCAGAATCTCGGAACGCAAACGATGGCGGAGCAAACGATCCTGAATGGGAAAAAGCACCTCGACGCGTTCATATAAGTTGCGCGGCATCCAGTCGGCGCTGCCCACATAAACCTCCTCCTCCCCGCCGTTGGCAAAAAAGAAGATCCGGCTATGCTCCAGAAACCGTCCTACAATGCTGCGCACCCGAATACGATCACTTACGCCACGCACGCCGGGGCGCAAAGCGCACATTCCGCGGACAATGAGGTCTATTCCCACCCCCGCTTGCGAGGCGCGATAGAGCGCGGCAATCAGGGTCTTATCGAGAAGCCCGTTCATCTTCGCAATGATGCGGGCCGGGCGCCCACGCCGGGCGTGTTCCGCCTCGCGCTCAATCAGTTCCAGGCAGCGCTCGACCAGACTGACAGGCGCGACCATCAGCGGATCGTATCTGGGATGCTCGGTGTAGGCAGTGAGATACGTGAACACATTGTGCACCGCGCTGGTCAGCTGCTCGTCGGTGGTAAGCAGGCTGATATCGGTATAGAGCCGGGCGGTGGTGGCGTTGTAATTGCCTGTTCCCAGGTGAGCGTAGCGGCGCGTCACCCCGTCGGGGTCGTGGCGGACAACCAGAGCGAGCTTGCAATGAGTCTTCAGCCCGACCACGCCATGAAACACTTGCACGCCGGCATCCTCCAGATCACGAGCCCAGCGGATGTTGGAGGCCTCGTCAAAGCGCGCTTTCAACTCCACCACTACGGTGACTTCCTTTCCGGCTGTGGCCGCGGAAATCAGCGCGGGCACAATAAGGGAATGTTCGGAAGTGCGATAGAGAGTCTGCTTAATGGAAACCACCCGCGGATCCGCTACAGCTGACTCAATGAGCGAAACCACCGAATCGAAGGAGTCATAGGGGTGGTGCAGAAGAATATCCCGCTGGCGCATTTCGTCGAACAAATCGTGCGACTTAGCCGTGAGGTGCAGGGCGCGGGGAACAAAAGGCTTGTACTTGAGATCAGGACGCTCCACCTGCTCGTAAAGGCTGAACAGGCGGTGCAGGTTAACTGGGCCCTGGGTATAAAAGACCTGGAATGGCTGCAGGCCGAAGTTAGTGCGCAGGCGCTCGACAATTTCCGGATCGGCATCGGCATCAATCTCCAGGCGCACGGCAGCTCCCTTCCGCCGGTTATGGAGTTCGGCGCGCACCGATTCCAGCAGATTGCGGGACTCTTCCTCCTGCAAGTAAAGGTTGCTGTTGCGGGTAACGCGAAACGCCGCCGAGGAAAGAATCTCGTAGCCGCGGTACATCTGGGCGGCGTGATTGGTAACCAGGTCCGCCAGGAAGATGTAGTCGTGCGTATCTTCAGACGGAAGGCGGATGAGCCGGGGCAGGGCGCGGGGGACCGTAACCACTCCCGTATAGACGAGGGCGGAGCGGCGGCGGCGCCGGAGCAGCAGGGCCACGCACAACGCCTTGTTGATGACTCGCGGAAAGGGATGGGCGGGATCAACCGTTATGGGAGTGAGCAGAGGGTCAACCTCGCGCTCACAGTATTCTTCCACGAAGGTTCTGGCCCGCGCATCCAGTTCGTGCATGCCGAGCACACGGAGGCCCTTCTCAGCGAGCGCGGGGCGCAGCCTATCATTCCAGCAGCGGTACTGGTCATCGACGAGGCGGTGGGTCTCGGCCACAATCAGGTCGCGTTCCTCGGCCAGGGTGAGCCCGTCCGGCCCTCCTTCCGTATGACCATCCTCAAGATGCTGCAGCAGGGCGGCGACCCGGACCTCAAAAAATTCGTCCAGGTTGCTGGCGGTTATGGAAAGGAACTTCAGGCGTTCCAGCAGTGGATTCTGCTCATCCTCGGCCTCCTCCAGAACACGCCGGTTGAAGGCCAGCCACGAGCTCTCCCGATTGAGGTAGTACACCGGATTTTCGAGAGAGTGGCGGCGCATGGGTGAGGAGACCGAGAATTGTAGACTAAGTATGTTAAAAAATTGTGAATGTTCCGGAATAACCGTGGAAAAACTTGGGAAGGCAAGTCATTCGCTTTAAATTATGACCAGAATTCAGGTCAGCATACCCACGTGGCCAGTCGTCACCAAATCATGACAGCCACCGCCGGCAGTTAAGGCGAATCACTTGCTGATCAGATTCTTAAGTTCGCGCAGATCAGCGACCGACGCATCTGAGACCAGGCACAACTGCATGTCTCCCGCTTGCCACATGATCCAGTTGTAGCCCTGCCTGGATCCGGAAGCGTCGGAGAGTCCTTCGCGGCTGCGTACAGGCCAGGCAAACAGGTTAATGACGTGCTTGCGACGCCCATAGACCACGCCCGCAACCGTGCGCCCGCCAACCACGTCGAGGCGCCCACCCAACAGGGGAAATCCCTGGGCGGAGTAGTCACCAACCGGGGGAATAAAATCAAGTCTGCCGTCGAACCATGGCTTGACGGTGTGCTGATCGGTTGATGGCACATCGGTCAAATGTCCGGGCTGTAAGGAGCGCACGTGCGCATCAATCAGCTCGGCCGTGATTGGGGCAATCTGTGAGTCTGGGGAAACCAGGAAAAAGCCAATTAAGAATACCGCCGCCACGCCAAGTCCAGCCAGGACCGGAATTAGAAACCGCCTCTGCAAATGGCCCGAGAGCTGCACGCCGCCGGCAGCCAACCCGATGTGCTTGCGAACCCGCTCACCCAGTTGAGGCGATGCATACTCATACAAATTGCTCTGCTGCAGGCGCGCGCGTAAGGATTCAACTTTGTGGAGGGTCGCTTGGCACTCGGCGCAGTTTTCGAGATGACGCTCGAATTCTGCTGACCTGACAGCGTCGAGTTCACCGTCCACATAGCCGTGAACGGTGATGGGCGAGAATTCGCAAATCAAGACGCCTCCTTTGCTGCGGCGCTGACCAGGGCTCGCTGCAGCCGCTCACGAGCGCGGGACAAGGTGGACATAACCGTGCCCATGGGAATTCCAGTCACCTCCGCGATCTCTTTATAAGAACAGCCTTCCAGTTCCCGCAGCACCAGCACCTCGCGGGAACGTGGGGGCAGCGATTCCAGGGCGCGCATCAGTTGCCGGCGCTCGTCAGCCTGGGTTGCGAGAGTCTCCGGATTCGGGGCCGGGCGCTGATGCAGGTCTTCATCAAACTCGGTCATCAATTCCCCGGGGCGGTGCTTTTCCAGCCAACTATAACAAGTGTTACGAACAATCTGCAGCAGCCAGGCGCGGGCATCGCCTCCGCGGAAGCGGTCAAAAAAACGGAACGCCCGCAGCATCGCCTCCTGGACCACATCCTCGGCATCGGCGCGATTGCGAAGCAACCACCGCGCCAGGTTGGCGGCGCTGTTCAGATGCGGCAACACGAGTTGTTCAAACCGAGTTTTGTCCTGCGGTTCTAACACGTCCCTGCCATCCTTATGTGACTGCCACGACGTAGACTTTATTCCCTCTTCCCTAGTTACGCCCAAAAGCCGCCCCGCGGGGAATAAAACGCGCCCAGGCTCGGTTCATGCAGGTGTAACACGTCCTGGCAGGCGGCGCGGGTAACGCAAGAAGCGACAACCATGTGCTCGCGCCGCATCGCCCCGGTGTGTGGACGTGTACTGCTCCGGCTAAGGAGATGAACAATGAGCAAGTCGAACCTGTTTAACAGGGCATCAGGGGGCTTCATCGAGCACGACCATAATAATGACGGCATTGATCGCCGCGGGTTCCTCAAGTGCATGGCGTGGGCGGGCGCCGGGGCTGTTTGCATCATGGAGGGAGGCGTACTGAAGTCCTTCGCCCTTGGTTCACAGCAGCAATCCGCTGCAAAGGTGCACAAAACAGGAGAGCTGAGTTTCGTCCAGATCAGTGACAGCCACATGGGATTTAACAAGCCAGCGAATCCTGATGTGATTGCCACGCTTAAAGCCGCCGTAGACAAGATCAATGCCCTTCCCCACCCGCCGGAGTTCATTCTGCACACCGGCGACATCAGCCATTTATCCAAGCCAGAGGAGTTTGACAACGTTGACCAGATCCTGAAGGCCACGAACAAGGAGATTTTCTTCGTGCCCGGAGAGCATGACGTCTTGAACGATGACGGAGCCATGTTTCGGGAGCGCTACGGGAAAAACTCCCGGGGCCAGGGCTGGTACAGCTTCGACAAAAATGGCGTCCACTTTATTGGCCTGGTGAATGTACTCAATCTTAAGGCTGGCGGCCTCGGCAGCCTCGGGAATGAGCAACTCGAGTGGCTCGAACGTGATGTCAAGCACCTGAAATCCAGCACTCCCATCATTGTGTTTGCCCATATTCCATTGTGGACAATCTACCCGCAGTGGGGCTGGGGCACCGACGACAGCGCGCAAGCCCTCTCGTATCTGAAGAAGTTCGGTTCAGTCACCGTGCTTAATGGCCACATTCACCAAACCATGCAGAAAGTGGAAGGCAATGTCACCTTTCACACCGCCTGTTCGACCGCGTTCCCGCAGCCGGCGCCCGGTAAAGGCGAGGGTCCAGGGCCAATGAAGGTCCCGGCCGAACAGCTGCGCAGCGTGCTTGGCATCACCGATGTCAATTACAGGCGCGGGCGGCACGGCTTGGCGGTTGTTGACTCATCGCTGGCATGAGGGGACCAGTCGGGCAGGCCTTACATCAATTTAGGGAGAACCAATGAACATGAAAAAGAACATTCTCTTCGCGAGTTTGGTCCTCGCACTTCCTCTCGCGGTCGCTGTTACCGCTGTTTTGATGCTTCAACCGGCGCGCGCGAGGGGAGA
>DATEGM010000011.1:0-4757 GCA_035280085.1 Terriglobales bacterium | reverse complement strand
GCTGGTGGAGCAGGCATTGAGCGAAGGCGTGCTTTTCAACAGCACCCATGAAACCGTGCTGCGCTTCCTGCCTTCATTCCTCATCCAGGAGAAGCACGTGGACAAAGGCATTCGCGTCGTGCGCAAGCTGCTGCGGGAAGCGAAGAAGGCGGCCAAGTCGGCAGCGGCGAATTAAGCAAGCATTCAGCACTCAGCACTCAGCCCCATGAGATGGTCTATGGTAGAGACGTAACTTGTTACGTCTCGGGACACAAGACGTTGCAAGCAACGTCTCTACCAATATTCGTTGTGGTTTATGAACTAAGCGTCTCCTCCAGCGCCCTTACTCTCGATAAGGAAATAGATGTCCAGCCGCATGCCGCCATCCTGCGCCGCTCCTGAAGCCGGAATTCATGAGCACTGGGCGGAGATAGAAGGCCACCGGATGCGGTTTCTCCACGGCGGCACCGGCCCGCCCCTGCTGTTGGTGCACGGCCTGCTGGGTTACTCCTTTTCCTGGCGGTTCAACCTGCCGGTGCTGGCAAAGCGATTCACGGTGTTCGCGCCCGACCTGATGGGCGCCGGCTTCTCCGAGCGCGTGCCGGGAATGGACTGCTCCATGGCGGCCATAGCCGGGCGCCTGCTGCAATTTCTGCAGGGGCAGGGAATCGAAGCTTTCGATCTGCTGGGCACTTCGCATGGCGGCGCCATCGCCATGATGCTGGCGGCGCTGGCCACTCCAAGCAACGCGGTTCGGCGACTGATCCTGGTTGATCCCGCTCATCCCTGGTCGCGCCCGCGGCCGATTCTCATAAAGTTGCTCAGCCAGCGCGCCGGTTCAGCGCTTTTCCGGGCGTCGCTTCCTGTTATTCGACTGACCCATGAACACTACCTGCGGCGCATGTACGGCGACCCGCGCCGCATTTCGCCGGGCACGGCAGAGGGCTATAAGGCGGTGTTGGCAAATTCCAACGCGTACGAATACCCGCTTTGCATTGTGCGCTGCTGGCGAGAGGACATGCGCAAGCTGGAAGCGGCGCTGCCCAGAATTGCCGGCATCCCTACGCTGCTGATGTGGGGCAGCCGGGACCGTGTGATCTCGCCTCGCACGGCGGCGCAGTTGCAGCGCCAGTTCCGCGATTGCCGCCTGCTGATGCTGGAGGGAGTGGGGCACTTGCCCTACGAGGAAACGCCGGAGGAGTTCAACCGCGCGGTGCTTGACTTTCTAGAGAGCGATTAAAACGAACTTTCTTCTAGCACCGCGGCTGTTGCTGTTTGAAGCTATTGCTGCGCTGACTCCTGACCACTGACTACCTTTTGCCAGGCAATTGGAAGTTCAGCCGGATATCGGTTTCCACCTCGACCGGCTTGCCCTTGAGTTCGTAGGGTCGGAAGCGCCAGTGCTGGACCGCATCCATGGCGGCGGCGGTCAGCTGCTGCGGGCCCTGGAGGGGACGAAGCGCGGCGATGGTGCCGTCTTTGCCGATCACCGCCTTGAGCACTACTTGTCCCTGCACGCCCTGGCGGCGCGCCGCAGCGGGATAAACGGGAAGCACTTTCTGCAACAACATGCCCGCCAGATCGGACCCGCTAGGCTCCTGGCTTGCCGCTGCCGAGGCAGCGTTGCTCTCCACGGGGCTGCTGCTCGGCGCGGGGAGGCTGCTTTGACCGGCGCTGCTGCTCTGAGCCGGCAAGCTACCGCCGGAACTGGTTCCAGTCAGCGCATTCATGGCGGAACTGGAGAGCGAGGGCGAGCTTGCCTGGGACGCGCTGGCCGGGGCGCTGGCGGGCGAAGGCGAGCCGGCGCTAGAGTTCGAAACCGCCACTTGCTGACGCGGGCGGCTGCGTTCCGCGGCGGCGCTGCCCGGCGCTCCTACGACCTGCTGGTCATCCGCTGATGCGCCTCCAATTACCGCGCTCACTACCGATTTCGCCGCGGTAAAGGCGCCACTGGCGCTGGACCGCTCCGTTCGTGAAGCTTCGGTCACGCTGGGTGGCCGCAGAAAAGCGTTCTCCAACTCCACGGTGACCACGCTGGGTTGCGCATTGGCATCAACGGGACTCTGCAGCCATTGCAACAGCCCTATGGCGAGCGTAACCACAAAGATGATGGAGACTACCGAATCCAGCACCGGACCGCGCCTGGTAACGGGTTCCTTTCTCGCGGCGGGCCCAACCTGAGCTGCCGCCAGCGCAGGCTCAGGGGCCAGCGGACTCTCGCGGCCATCTGATTCCTGCATGGCTTCCGGCGACTGCGGCGTGCCGCAGGTGAGGCATACCGGGATCTCCTCCGGCAACTCCTGACCACAGACATCGCAAAGGGCAACGCCGCCGTGCGGCGGGGGCGCCATGCCGGGCTCCCATTCTGTTTCATTTATCAAACGTGTGCTGAGCGCAGGATCGGTGGCCAGGCACTGCAGCTGTTCCAATTGCCCATGCTCGAGGTTGAGGAACTCAAAACCGCAATAGAGGTCCGCCTGATGGCGAACAACGGCGTGCATGCTGAGCGGTTCCGCCGCGGTGGGCAGCAAGATGGTGAGCTCGGCACGTTCCCCGGGAAGCATCGCTCCTGAAATCACGCCGGAGAGGCCGCCCTCGCCGATGCAATGCGTGCTGCCGCTGAGATTCACCACGCTGCTCGGCCGGAAGACGGTCACATCAAATGGCAACGTGAGCTGGTAACGCGGGTAGCGCCGGCGCCCCGTCCCCTCCGGAATCGGCAAGGCAGATGGGCTGGTCATAAGCACGCACGTCCGCAGCCGGTCCGCAGAAACGGTTTGAAGTTGGCTGGCAAGATCCGCTCTGAAGCGCTGGTGACGCCCGCAGCGCCCATAATCTGCCCCAAAGACTAACTTTCGTCTTGCGGCCCTGTCAATGAGACAAATGGACTACGGTAGAGGTTAAGTGCGTGCTTTGGATAGGTTTGCAGCGTGTAAAGGGAAGGAGGCGAAGGGGAGGGGCGGAGGCGACGCTCCGCCCGCAGACTCGATCAGGGCCAGCGCTTGGCTGTTTCTTCCCAGCCGGTAGGCCGGGCCGCGTCCCGCGCCGCGGTAGCTACCGCCGGTTGCGGCACCCGTAACGGCGGCGGCTGTGGGATGGGGGTTGCGGTTCCGTTCTTGCCCAGCGCGCTGCTGTCGCCAAGGCTTTCCTTTTCTTCCGAAAGGAGGGGAGCCGCTATGCGCAGAGCCTCCACTTCTTTTTCCAGGCGCGTAAGTTCGAGCTCCTTTTGCCGCAATACTTCGTACACATTTTTCATATTTCCACCCGATGGGACTCCGTGATGCCAGATGTCCGGAATGTAAGCAGAGCTAAACGACTTGTCAAGAACAATATGCCCGTCTGTCACCCCCTGCTTACCTGCCTTTACATGCAGGGCTTGATGAGCGCGGGGATGTAGTAATTGGACTCGGCTTCCTTCTGGGTCATGAAGGAGCCCTTCTCGGTATGCCCGTACTGCTCGTCCCCGGGGCAGTAGTAGTAGCCTTTGCGGGTATCCACCCAGACCTTCAGGTTGGGGTCGCCATTAGAGGGCGGTTCGGCTTTCTCATTTACGGGCAACAGCTTAGAGAAATCGGAGCTCACACCCCCTAACAGCTGCTTCACACTCTTAGAGATGGTGGGATTGCTGGTTGGAGCGGCACCTGGAGCCAAAGTCCCGCCGGGGTTGCCGGGGACGACCGCGGCGCTGGCGGAAGAATTGGGGCGGGCAGGCGGCACAGCTCCCGTGGGCGCGGCCGGTGCTGCCGCCTGCATTACAGGCCCACTGGGCGCCACGGCTGCTGTTTTGCGCGGAATGGGGGCCACGGCCACGGCGAGAGCCATGGCTACAAAAACCGCCGGGACAAGCAACCGCCGGCTGCGTAGCCTGGCCTTCCAACCCGGTTCCTGGGTTTCGAGGCCCGTAACCGGCTTGCTTTCCTGAAAGCTGCCGCATGCGGCGCAAAACACCGCATCAGTGTCAACCTTGGCTCCGCAATTGCCGCAGACGCGCTGGTCGGCGTGTGGCGGATCGAGAACCGGCGGCTGAAGCAGCGGCGGCTCTGGAGCGGGCGGTTCCGGGCTTGCCATTACTTCCGGCGCTTCCACTGCCTGCGCCAGCCGGTTGCCAATTTCCTGGCTGAGGGCTTTAACGGACTCCACATCGCGCTCCTGGAAGCAATAAGCGTGGGCGGAGAACAATTCCAGTACCCCTACTATTTTTTGCCCCTGACGAATGGGAGCGATGATGATGGACTCGATGCCCAGGCGCCGGCAACTTTCCATGTCCACCCGCGAGTCGGACATGACGTTATCGCAGCGCAGCAGCTCGCCGGTGCGCAGACACTCGGCGGTCAATCCGGTTTTAATCTGCAGGCGGGCGCCGCGGTCGGGAGCGCTGTTGCCGCTGGCCGCCCGGCACACCATGTCAGCGCCCTGGCGCAAGGCCAGGGCCGCGCCGGTGGCGTTGCTGGTGTACTGCGCCTTCTGTACCAGAGTCTGCAGGGCGGCATCCAGATCAGCCGCTGAGGGCTCGGCTTCCATATGGGTGGAAGAAATTGGAGCCGGCGGCTGTGCTCCAACGTGTTCCGCGCCGGTGGGCGCAGGTTGGAAGCTTGCCGGATAAGCGACAGGAATTTCCGGAGCAGGAGGAACTGGGGTGTCACTCGTTTCGGCGGAAGGTTCTCCGGGCAGGGCTTCACGGTCTTTGTCCGCGGGCCCGATGATGGAGTAGTGATCCATGCGATTCTGGCGCCTGTTCAAGGCCGGTGATTGCCCTGGGTGCCGCCGATCAGGACAAA
>DATEGM010000010.1:0-2517 GCA_035280085.1 Terriglobales bacterium | reverse complement strand
AGCCCCACCGCTCCCGCCGCCTGGTCGCCCGCACCCGCCACCACCAGTGTGCCGGGCTTGAGTCCTGTTTCCTTGGCAGCTTCCGCGGAAATGCCGCCCACAACTTCGGGTGATTCGACTACCGGCGGCAGCAAGGCTTCGTTTATTTCCATTGCTTGCGCCACTTCTGCCGACCACCGCCGATGCACAACGTCGAACAGCAGCGTGCCGGAAGCATCGGCCACGTCCATCCCGCGCTCGCCGGTCAAACGCAAGCGCACATAATCCTTGGGCAGCAGCAAGGTCCGTACTCGCGCCCACAGCTCCGGTTGGTGCTCGCGGACCCACAGCAGCTTGGGCAGCGTGAACCCGGTAAGCGCCGGGTTGGCGGTCAGCTCGATGAGCCGCTTGGCCCCGATTTTTTCCGTGATCTCCCGGCACTGCAGCGCGGTGCGCTGGTCGCACCAGATGATGGCTGGCCGCAAAACCTCATCGCCCTCGTCCAGCAGCACCGCCCCATGCATCTGCCCCGAGAAGCCCACGGCGCCAATGCTCTCCGCCGCCACCCCTTGCGCCAGCGCCCCTCGCACCGCCTCCTGGGTGGCGCGCCACCAGTCGCGCGGGTCTTGCTCCGCCCAGCCGGTTTGGCGCGAGGTGAAGTGGGCGTGGTCTCCGCTGGCCGCCGCCATCACCTGCCCGCGCTCGCTAACTACAACAGCGCGGGTTCCTCCCGTGCCCACATCAATGCCGAGGAAGTTCATCTCTGCCTGCAAATTTCCGTTCGGTCTGGCACGATTACACGCCCGTGCAATCGCAGTCAACTCGGGTTACGCAAATAACCGTAGAGACGTTGCTTGCAACGTCTCGCCTCTCGCAGAAAGGCGTCATCCTGAGGACCTTTGGGTCCGAAGCCTGCCCTGAGCTTGTCGAAGGGGATCTCGCGTGCACCACCACGAATACCTTACATCTCTACGTGGGTGCCAAGGAACTTTAATGTTAAACTACCTTTGGATGTCGAGTTTCACGCTTCGCTGAGCGAGTCCTCACCGAAACTGGAAACTCGAAACTTTCCCCATGTCCCGCCACTTCCACGGCAGTTCGCGCCAGGAACGCGCCCTCTCCGCCTATGTCAAGCTGCTGCGCGCCAGTGAAACGGTGCATTCCGAAGCTACGCGAACGCTTGCCGGGGAAGGTCTCTCTGCCAGCCAGTTCGCTGTCCTGGAGGCGCTCTACCACGTTGGCCCCATGTGCCTGAGCGAGCTGGCCGACAAGATTCTCAAGACCAGCGGTAACCTGACCTTGGTGGCCGCCAATCTGGAAAAGCGAGGCCTGGTCACCCGCCAGCAATCGGCTGAGGACCGCCGCTTCGTCAGCGTCGCCCTTACGGAAAAAGGCCGCAGGCTCATGGCGCGGGTCTTCCCTGTCCACCTGGAGCGCATTGTCGAGCTGATGAACCGCCTCAGCCCCGCTCAGCAGGACGAACTCGGCCGCCTCTGCCGCAAACTGGGTAAAAACCTGTAGTTGGTAGTTGGTAGTCGGTAGTTGGTTGTTGGTAATGGGTACTTCGCGGCGATCACCTGCCCTTTCTTTCATTCCAGCACCAACTATCAGCTACTAACTACCAACTACCGGTTTCTTTGAAACTAGTTTAACGTTAAAGCATCTAATGTTTTGAAAGGAGGCCGCCCACATGATTACCCTGCGTCCTGCTGATGAACGCGGCCAGGCCGACTACGGCTGGCTGCACACCCGTTATACCTTCTCTTTTGCCGATTATTACGACCCTAAGCACGTGCATTTCCGCAGTTTGCGCGTGATAAACGAGGACCACGTGGACCCCGGCCACGGCTTCGGAACCCATCCTCACCGCGACATGGAAATCATTACCTACGTTCTGGAGGGCGCCCTCGCCCACAAAGACAGCATGGGCACCGGGTCTACTATTCGTCCTGGCGAAGTGCAGCGCATGAGCGCCGGCACCGGCGTGCTGCATAGCGAGTTCAACCACTCGCCTTCCGCGGAGGTCCACCTGCTCCAGATCTGGATTCTGCCCGAGCGCAAGGGCATTGAGCCCAGCTACGAGCAGAAGGAATTTGCCCGCGAGAGCAAGCTCAACCGCCTCCGCCTGGTGGCTGCTCCGGGCGGAGAGGAAGGCTCGGTCACCATCCACCAGGACGCGCGCCTTTATGCCACCATCCTGGAAGAGGGCAAAACCGTGCGCCATGAGTTAGGGAAGGGCCGCTACGCCTGGCTGCAGGTGGCGCGTGGCGAGGTCTCGCTGAATGGAACCACGCTGAAAGCCGGCGACGGCGCCGCCGTGGAGCATGAAGCCGCGCTGGAGATTGCCGGCCGCTCGCCCAGCTCGGAATTTCTACTCTTTGATTTGGCATAAACACCTGCAGGCGTCATCCCGAGGGCCTTC
This sequence comes from Terriglobales bacterium, assembly GCA_035280085.1. Classification (GTDB taxonomy): domain Bacteria; phylum Acidobacteriota; class Terriglobia; order Terriglobales; family Acidobacteriaceae; genus JAICWP01. Next base: position 116 of record DATEGM010000010.1, on the reverse strand, counting down.
AGGCCCGAGGGATCTCGCGTGCAGCGCGACGGCACTTGCTTCAGGAGGAGAGAAGTATGATTCGCAAACTGCTGCACACCAATAACGACCCCGTGCTCACCGTCGTCCGCCTGGTC
>DATEGM010000009.1:0-4867 GCA_035280085.1 Terriglobales bacterium | reverse complement strand
CCAAGTACAGACACAACTCCCGCCCCGACGGAGAGGCAACTTCCCATTGCGGGTTTTGCCTCCCTGGTCACCGCTGGTTTTCCTGCAGGCCCGAACATCGCCGGCAGCGGCACGCTTAATGTGCTGTCCGGTAGCGTTTGCGCGCCCGCCTGCTTCGCATTTGACGCTCGCGGCGCGGTTTCTCCCCTGCAGGCTTATGTATTATACGTCGGTGCGAATAATGGTTCCGACACCAGTTACCGCGCCGTAGTCCTGCTCCCTTCGGGAGGCATCCAAGTTTGGACGGCTCCTCAGGGAGGGCCCTGGCACCAAGTGAATTGAGTAGCAGCCCACGGATTCGCATGAAGAGACGGATCACAAGACCGCGCCTCCGCCAGCAAGGCTTCAGCATCCTCGAGATGCTGCTTGCGACAGTTATTCTGCTGGTGGGTTTGGTGTCGGTTGCGCAACTCGTTCCTGCCTCGCTGCTGTTGAACTACCGCAACCGCATGGATTCCTCCGCTTTGGTGTTTGCGCAGCGGCGGCTGGATCAAATGATCGACCAGCCCCTCACCTCGAGTTCCTTTCTGGATGACCTTGGGAATAATTGCCAGCTTGGCAACCCGGCAAACCCAAATGTCGTTCAGGGCACCAACGTCGTGAACGTCAACAACCAGACACTCATCGATTTTAGCGGATCAACGCCGTCGCTCGCTCCGACAAGCGGTTACGGCTTCACATATCAGGATCCCAAAGATCCCGCTGGAACCACTTACGACGTGCGCTGGGCGGTAATCATCACGGGTAATGGTTCCACGGCGGCTACCAAACGCTTCATACTCGGCGTTCGGCAAATCGGCGGGAGCGGTTTCTTTTTGCCCATTACCCTGGAAACCATGGTGAGCAAATGAAGCGGAAACGCGGCTGCAGGCTGGAGCGTGGATTCACGCTCATCGAAATGCTGACCGCGCTCGGTATTTTTCTGCTGATTACGGGAGCGGCTTTTACGTTGCTGACTTCTTCCCAGCAGCGCTTCCGCACCGAGGCTGAAGTCTTGAGCTCCTTCCAGGAAGCGCGCCTCGGCCTGGATCAGATGGTGCGCGACATTAACGACGCCGGCTTTCCACCTCCCAGCTTCGCCAACATTGATCCCACAAAAGTCACCAGCGCGCCCTTCGGCTGGCAACCTGGCTACACAGTGCCGAACCCTTGCCTTATCGGTACTGCTGGAGGCGGGTCCTGCACCACCCCCAACGACTTCGATCTCATCATCGAAACCGAGCCCAATCCTTCGGACCCTGCTTGCCCCGGCTCCGTAGAATGGATCCGCTACCAATTGCCGCCAAATTCCACCACGCTCATGCGGGCAGTGGCCTGCAAGCTGGCATCTCGAGACCCAGCCGTCGAGACCGCCCAGGCAGGATTCGTTCCTTTCGTTCAGAATGTGATGAACAATTCTCCGACTTTTCAGATCGGCCAATTTCAATTAGACACAGCCTATCCAGCCGTTTTCCAGGGAGGGGCTCCAGTGGCTTTATTTCAGTACTGGTGTGATACCAGTGTGCTACAAAGTCCGCCCCAGCCTTGCCCGCCACTGGCAGCCCCAGATAACTCTCCAGCGAATATTCGGGACGTTGCCATCACCTTGATCGTGGCGGCACCTTTGCCGGACGCTACCACAGGCCAGCCGCGCCTTGTACAATTGGAAGGACGCGCTCGCCGCATCAACCCGAATCAATGAGCATCATTGAATCTGTATGAGACCAAGGAGAACAATGCGGAGGCGCCGGAAGGAAGCAGGAATTGCCCTGCTCATTTCGATTTTCATTTTGTTACTCATTGGCGTGATCGCCATTGCTCTGGTTGTGTCCTCCGGCACGGAATCGGCACTGGCGGGCAACTACCGCTCCTCGTCCAACGTTTACTACGCCGCTTTTGCCGGTGTGGAAGAGGTTCGCGCCCGGCTGCGTTCCAATAATCCAAACTCCTTCAACAACACCTCGCCGGGCCTTCTTCCTCCTCCCGGGACAGCGCTTGCGCCCTGCGCTCCAGTTTATGTCACCAATCCCCTCGGCGGCGAAGCAGTTGCGCCTTGGGATCCCGCTAATGCTTATTACGATGCGGAATTCGGCAAGGAATTCGCCGCCACTTGTCCGGCTCCATTGCCTCCCAATCCCTCGCCAAGCACGGCTTCGGTTTGGAACCGGCCCCCTCTGAATGGCTTGGCATTCCCCGGTCCGCCCTATAAGTGGGTGCGCATCAACGCCATTTCCGAGCAGTCCTTAGGCTTGGACGTCGACGCGGACGGCCGGGCCGACTCGGCAACGCCGCTGTACTTTGATAGCACGAACCGGGTCTTCAGCAATAACTCTGTGGTTGGCTTTCAGCAGTTGCCGCAAGCTTTGGAACTCACTGCGTTTGCCGTTCTTCCCAACGGCAGCCAGAAGCTCCTGCAGTACCTGGTTGCTTCCGCTCCGATTAATCTTCCTCCTTTTCCCTCCGCAGGCACGCCGTTCCCCGCGGCTTTGATTCTGGCCGGAAGCAGTAGCAGCAGTGTCGTGGCCTACTCGGCACCGGCATCGAATGCAGGTTTTGGGATAAAGGGAATCGACCAGGACTGCAGCGGCAGTCTGACTGGAACAAAACTTCCCGCGATCGGCGTGTTCAACAACAACGATAAAACCGCGGTTGTCAGCGGTGGAAATGGCGGCACCGGAATCCCCGCTGGCTATCAAAGCAATTATCCCGGCTCGTCGGCTACTTTGCCGGATGTGGAGTTGGTCAGTTTGCCTGGAACACTCAACACTCCCAGTGGCCTTGACGCGATTGTACAACTGATTATTCAAAACGCTGACGCTACCATTCCAAGCGGCAGCGGCCCTACCCAAACGTCTTTTCTCAGCTCTTTGCTCAGTTCGGGAAAGATGTCTTCCACAAGTCCTATGACGCTCGTTGTCAATGGCGATCTGGACCTAACGGGTTGGCACTACACGGGTTATGGTCTCCTCCTTGTGACGGGCAACCTCAACTATGATCCCGACGCCACGTGGGACGGCATTGTCATGGTGGTTGGCCAGGGTACGGTGACAGGATCCCAAGGCGGCGCAGGTGGGTTCAATGGCGCCATCTTGGTAGCCCGGACGCACGACGCTTCCGGAGCTTTGCTTTCCGGGTCGTCCTTCGGAAACAGCTCTGTGAACTTCAACAACGGTTCTTCAATGGGTGGCTTCGGCGTTCGCTACAGTAGCTGCTGGATTCAGAGGTCTCAGCCGCCATCCGGCTACAAAATCCTCTCCTTCCGCGAAATCTCGCAGTAAGAGTGGCCCGCTGAGAACGGGGTGTGTTTGCTCCTGAACCCGGCATAACGACCCCATGGACTCGAGAGCCTTCGCCCGCCGTCCGCAAAACGAGTCTTGCATTGAAAGATGCGCAGTCCCTTCTTGGCTTGCATCGCTCTTTGCAAGACGTCAAGCAAAATCGAGAGGCTACAAAAAATCAGGGTCCCGGAAGAGCATCCGGGACCCCAAAGAACCACTTCGAGTGCAAGTTTTTGGTTTGCGAGGATTAGCGAATCAGCTCGCGGATAGCCGCAACGTGAAACGTGCTCAACGTCGTAGCATTCGCGATGCAACCGCTGCTGTACTGGAATCCGCCATGGCCGCCACCGTTGACATTCACCTGGGATGTGCCTTGAACCGCCAGGGGGTTGCCAAGAGCATCGACTGTGTTGGCCACGACCACAGCGCCGTTGTACTGGTCCGTACCGTCTGTGTTGAATATGCCCTTCCCGATCACCAGGACGATTCCGTTCCATCCTACGGTGCCCTTGATGGTCAACGTGCCGGTGACAACGAGGATTCCATAACCCTGCGCGTTGCCGCTAAGGGTAAGGTCGCCGTTGACGTAAACGATTTGGGGATCCGTCGCCGTGCCGTAGTTGGGCAGGCTGCTGGCCGGCCCGTTGATCACGGGCTGTGTAACATTGGCTTTCATCGTCGAGACCAGGGTCTGCAAAGAAGAAACGGATTGTAGGTTCGTCGGCATGGTCGCCGAGACGTTCGCAACGTCCGGAGTGGTCGCGCCACTGCCCGTGATGTTGTTAGGCCGCTTGATTCCCGCATCGACCACAGGTATTTCACCATCGTTAAGCACACCGATGGCGTGAACCGGCGGCCCGACGGTATTGATGCCACAGCCCGGGCTGTCATTTCCGTTGACGCCCCACTGGTTGCTGCTGCCGCCGCTAAACGTGGTCAGCGTGCCATCCATCGTAAGCGCAGCTGGGGTCGTAAAGGGATACTTGTCTTCAGCGACTTCTGCTTGGACCATACGCCGCGAACCGGTGGGTGTGACGGATAGTGCGGTCAGGACGTACACGGGCAAGTTTGGCGAGGTACAGCCCAGGTCCGTCAAAGCGGGGTTTGGCGCGTTGGGGTCCGCGTACTCATTCGTGCCGTTCCAGCAAACCATCTGTCCCGTGTTCTGGCCATTGGTGTTGTAGTTCGGCGCGGCCGCGTTGTTTTCATTATTCTGCCTCAGGTTGATGCGTACCCACTTCCAGGGGAAGACGGGCGCGGCCGCGTAGGCGGGGCTAGCGGCGACGGTGGTCTCCCAGTTGCCGGGAGTCGCCACCAACTGACCCATGGCGTTGTTTGCGCAAGGAACGGCGACCGTCTGGGTCTCCTTGCAGATTTCATCGTCCGGATAGTTGGTCAGGATGCTAGCGGCGGTTTCGCCGTTGGCAACGTTTGGATTTACAATGTAAACGACGCCACCGGGCGATCCAGCAAAAGCCGTAACTGCTGGCGTAATGAGCGCCCCGACCTGAGGCCGCAGCGTGTTCGGCGCCAGAGGGCGAAGCCGGTCGCGGACTTCTTCGATACCCGCT
>DATEGM010000008.1:0-5078 GCA_035280085.1 Terriglobales bacterium | reverse complement strand
CAGGTAGGTCTGCTCGTAGTTCTCGGTGTTCATGAAGTAGTAATTGTCGCCGTCGGTATAGAGGTACTCCATCTTCACCTCATCCACCGTGATCTTCTCGATGGCGTCGGCGGAGCGGAAACGGTGCTCGAACATGGCGCCCGTGCGCAGGTTGCGCAGCTTGGCCTGGATGAAGGCGCGCAGGTTGCCGGGAGTGCGGTGCTCGACGCTGAATACCGCGTGCAGGTCATTGTTGTGCTTGATGACCATGCCGGGGCGCAGCTGGGTTGCGGGAATAGCCATGCGGGAAAACTTTCTCCTTGCCTGAAGTGTGAGAGGCCAGCGGATACCGCGGCGACGAATGCCGCCACAGAGAGCAGCCAAACACTTTAGTTTACACAAGGACTAGGAAAGTTGTGAACCGCTGGTCCTTGCAACCCGGCGCTCTCGATTTGTAGCGCCGGCGTCCCGTAGCGCCGGCGTCTCGCCGGCTGTCGCGAGGCCGTCTCGCCCTCGCCTTATCTGGGCCCATCCCGAATAACGCCACGACTTTCACGTTTGTCATCCTGAGCGCAGCGAAGGACCTGCTTCTTGTCGGGGCTGCACCCGGAATCAAGGCTTCTTTGGAGCGGGGCTGCCCTCGTTCGAACTCTGCAGCTCACCTTCATCTCTCCGCCGGACAACATCCCGCCTCTTCGCCTTCTCTAACGTTATGACCAGGCAGTACTGTTTCTGCCTGAGGCAAGTTCGACCTTGCCTGCTGAGCGCCGCGCAACTAACATTTTTCAGACGGAGATAGGAGAGAACTTATGGCTGAATACGAGCGCATTGGGGAGTATCAGAGTTCGCAGCGCCGCGGCGGGGGCGCGGGCCTGGCAATTACTTTTCTGCTTATCGGGGTGGGCGCCGGAGCCCTCGTAGCGCTCTTGTACGCGCCTGGCGAAGGCAAAAAAACCCGGCGTGTTCTTCGCCGCAAGTACGAAGACGCGGTGGACGCCTTTACCGAGTGGAAGGAGACCGCCGAGGACATGATTGAGAAGGGCGGCGACTGGGCCACTTCCGCTAAAGAAACCGCCAGAGAGAAAGTGGCTCCTTTTCGCAAGGCGATGAGGAGATAAAAGCGAGTTTCAAGGTTTCACAGGTTTCAAGGTTTCTCAACGCTATTTCGACTTTCAAAGTTTGCGTTTTCAAAAAGAGGGTTGTGCCTTGAAACCTTGAAACTTTGAAACCTTGAAACTTTTCCTCAGTACAACCTGAAATTCACTTCCACGTTCACCTGCACCGCCACTGGCTGGCCGTCTTTGCGGGCCGGCTCGAAACGCCAGCTGCGGACCGCTTCCACTGCTTTCTCATCCAGGCCCATGCCCACTGATCGCTGTACGCGGATCTCGTGCGGACGGCCGTCCGAGCCCACAATCACCCACAACACCACTGTGCCCTGGTACTTGGCTTTGCGCGCTTCTTCGGAGTATTCCGGGTCAGGCGCGTAAATTGCCCGTGGCGCGCTTACGCCGCCGCCCACGCGATAAACTCCGCCACCAATGCCGCCGCCATATCCCGGACCCACCCCTGGCCCGCGCCCGCTGCCCACGCCTCCGCCGCTGCCGCTGCCGATTCCGCCGCCGGAGCCAGTGCCGCTGGAGGGTGGTCCCAGCACGTTGGAGAGCGGATCGCCCAGCGGCCCCGCGGTCGGCAACGTGATCTTCGGCGGCACAACTACAGTGGGTTCCGCTGGCAACTGCGGATTCTGATTGCGCACAACTACCATGGGCGGCGTAATCTGCTGATCGGAAAGCTTGGGCAGCGCGCCTTTGGAGGCCTGCAGCTTGTCGCGGTCGCCTCCGCCTCCGCCTCCTCCCGCTTTGGTAGCGGAGGGCGGCAGCACGTAGGGGCTGATGTCGGTAACGATGCCCACTACCTGCTGCTGAATCTGTTTGCGGTGCGTCACCACGAATGTTCCCGACCACACCACCAGCCCCACGATGATGGTGTGTGCGATAAAGGAAAAAACGAAGGTGAGTGGCTTGGTTTCGTAGAGCCCGTAACCCTCGCCGAACAGCGTGGGCAGAATGCTGGTGTCCGGTGCCGGTGGCACCGCGGGCTTCGGTGCAGGCGGCGCCTGCATCATCATCGGCGTTTGTGACGCAGCGGAATCAGCCATCGCTGCTTCTACCCTGCCTAAGTATAGGCTAGAAACGCAACTACGAGTGTGCCCGCCGTCACAAATAAAAAGCGAAGGTCATCCGCCATTTGGAGCGGCTATTCTGGCTTTCCGCCTTAGCGAAATATGTTGCCGAAGAAGCCCCGCACCCGGGCGAAGAACCCGCGCGGCTTGTTGTTGCTGGCGGCCAGCTTGATTCGCGGCGCCTTATAGTACGTGACCCGCGCCGGACCCGTTACTTGCAGCTTAAGCAACTCTGGCGGTGGGTCGTTGTTAAAGTGCAGTTCTGCCATCTGGACAACATCCGGACCTTTCGGCTGCGTGGCGCGAAAGATGAAAGGAGCCTCCACCTGCACGGGAGTGCCGCTGGGCACAGCTGGCGCAGGATCGCTGGCTGCCGCATTCATCCGGGCCGGCGGCCCGGCGGAAGCAGGAAGCGCCAGCACTGCGGCGGCTGGCGCGGCCGCAGGTTGCTGCCCTTCCGCACGCATCACGGGCACCGTGCGCAACGGGCAGCCGCAGCTCAGGTTGGCAGCCGCACTGGCGCTCTGCAGGCGTCCGCCGTGGAACAGCACCTGATCGCCCGCGTTCACCTGGTAGGTGTCGTTGCCCATAATTTCCGAGACCACTGCCGCTGCCGTATTTCCCGGCAGCGTGCGCACGCAGGTGTTGCCCTGATTGTCGGCGCTTACCGCCATGTCGAATTCGCCTGGACCCGGCAGCAGAATGCGGAAATCCGGTGTCAGAATCACGTCGGCTGCCGCCCCCAGCGGGTAGTGCGTCTCGATGGTTCCCGTGCTTAGCCCCAGCATCAGGTCACGGCCACTTTTGGAGGGAGTCACGGAAAGAGAAGTGCCCGGGCAGACGTGAATCTCGCCGCCCCGCGGCAGGCGCAACACGGTGGGATTGCCCATGGCCATCACCGACTGCGCCCCGTGCAAAGTTTCAAAATTTGCCACCGGCTCGTAGGTTGTAGCGGGCTGGGAAACGGGCGTGGGAGCCGGTGTAACCGCCGGAGCCGGTGTTTGCGCCTGTGCTTCCGTTGTTGCTCCCCCCTGCTCGGCTGCCCTCTGGGATGCCCCCGGCAGCAGCCACAAGGCGACTTTGTTGCCCGTCGTGATCACCGAATATTCATGCGCTACCCGCATCTGCACTACGATGCGGGCGATGGGCGGCGATTGCTTCCATTGGCTGGCCCGCACCTCGCTGATGTCCTGGTTCTTAACCGGAATTCGCCGCCATCCGCCCGGCAATACCGCGCCTTCCAGGTCAATCACGATGCGAATGGGATTATCCAGGCGGCTCAGGTGGGGTCGTACCGCCCGGTCGGTGGTGATCTGCACACTCAGCCCTTTGCTGCTGGGCACAACCGCAATGTGCTGCACCACGGCGAGATTGCCCTGCGCTTCGACGCCAATTGCGGCTATGGCTGCCAGCAGCGCCGCCAGCGCGAACTGCGAGACTCGTGACCTCATGCCGAGGGAACCTACCTGAACCATACCACCGGTATGCATGCCGGAGAAGTGGCTGGGCGCACCACGGGAGGCTCCAAAAGGTCAGCTCTCGGCGAGGAATTCGTACTCATTGATCACAGCGGCCACGCTCAGCTGGCCATTGTTGCTGGCCGGTTCGGCGCGCACCACCGTGCCTTTGCAGCGCACCCGGATGCTCTCCGTAAGCGTGATTTCCGGCGGCAAAGTGAGGGTAAACTCGATATCCGTACCTTGCCCGATCTGGCTGTCGAGATAAAAGCAGATGCCGCGGGCGCTTACGTCGCGGGTGAAAGCGGTTTTTTCCCCCGTCGGTCCGTTCTGGTATTTCACCGAAATGGGTAGTCGCAGCGAAAAACGGCGCGTAGCGCGCTTGTCCTGCTGGCCCTCGGCCATGAAGCCTCCCAGAAGGTGGTGCTAGCATGGGCCTGATTTGGCTGGGCTGTCAAGCCTGTGCTTGGCCGTCAAGTGAGCACAGTGGCCCTTCTCGGGGCTGGCCTCCGCCTGGCTCCCGGCAGCCACTCTCAACCTTCACATAGACAGGAAGTTACGAATCAGTTGCTTGCCTTCGCTGGTGAGCACGCTTTCGGGGTGGAATTGAACTCCTTCCACAGGGTAGTGGCGATGCCGCAGACCCATGATGACGCTCTCGCCATCCCGCCCCTGGGTTCTCGCGCTTATCTCCAACTCCTCGGGCAAACCCTTTTCTGAGACCACCAGGGAGTGGTAGCGGGTGGCGGTCATGGGCGACTTGAGACCGCTAAATATTGTCTTTCCATCGTGTTCCACCTGGCTGGTTTTGCCGTGCATCAGCGTGCGGGCGCGCACCACTTCCCCCCCAAAAGCAGCTCCAATTGCCTGGTGGCCCAGGCACACGCCCAATACCGGCAATTTCCCGGCAAAATGCCGGATGAGGTCAACGCTGATGCCCGCCTCCTGTGGCGTGCATGGTCCGGGTGACAAGAGAATTCGTTCGGGATGAAGGGATTCCACTTCCTCGACCGTAACCTGGTCATTTCGCCGCACTTCAACGCTCGAGCCTAGTTCCCCCAAGTACTGCACCAGGTTGTAGGTGAAGGAATCGTAGTTGTCGAGGACAAAGACCATGGAAAAACAGCCTTTAGCCGTTGCTAATGGCTTGCTATTGCGCCATTCCGCCCGCGGCCGGAGTGCCGGGCGCCTCCTCGCCGGTATTGACCAGATCCTTCAACTCCTTGCTGGGCTTGAAGAAAGGTATCTTTTTGGCGGGGACTTCCACGCGGTCGCCGGTTTTGGGATTGCGTCCCACCCGGGGCTTGCGCTGGCGGGTGCGGAAGCTGCCAAAACCGCGAATCTCAATCTTGTCGCCTACGCGCAGCGAGCGCACGATGCTGTCAAATATTGTCTCGACGATCACTTCGCTGTCTTTGCGCGTTAACTCCGCCAGCCGCGATACCTCGTCGATTAAG
>DATEGM010000007.1:0-5606 GCA_035280085.1 Terriglobales bacterium | reverse complement strand
GGCAAGTGGGCCAGCGGCGGCTACGTCATTTCCACTCCCATCACCGACCCGGAAGAAGCCGGGTTCAAGTCCGACCCTCGTGCGGCCGGCGGCGAAAAGCAGGGATCATCCCAGCACAACGATGAGGTAAGCGGCGACGTGCCGCCCCGGCGTAAACTTCAATAATGCCGGTCAAGGGTCCCAGCGCGGAAAATACCACTCCCACAGCTCGTCCCGTGTCCGGCAAGCTGGCGTGGCTTATTGCCACGTTTTTCGGCTGCGGCCGCTTGCGGCCGGGCCCGGGCTCCTGGGCTTCCGCGGCAACGGTGTTGCTGTGGTGGGCCATCTCACGGGCTGCCGGCAGTGAGATTCAGGTGCTATTCGCCGTGCTGCTGGCCTGTCTGGCCGTGACCTTGGGAATTCCCGCGGCAACTCGCGTTGCGCGCGAAAGCGGGATCACCGACCCATCTTTCGTCGTCATTGACGAAGTTGCGGGCCAGCTAATCGCCCTCATTGCCGCCCCTGTACGATGGAAAACTCTGCTGGCCGGCTTTATACTTTTTCGGGCGTTCGACATCGTTAAGCCTCCGCCGCTGCGCCTGTTGGAAAAAATCCCCGGAGGCTCGGGCATTATGCTGGACGACGTGGGAGCGGGCCTGTATGCGCTGGCTATCTTGCAGGCAGCGCTCCACTTCGGCTGGTTGCGATAAATTCCGCCGCCAGACTTTGAGATTGCGAGGATGGGCATTTCCGAACGGCTGCTGGGCAAGAAAAATGTGAATGGCAAGCCGCGCATTGACGCGGTTCGCCCCGCCGCCGCTCTGCCCGGTGGCGAAGTCCGCATCATCGGCAGCGGCCTGCGCCCACCGGAACTCCGCCGTCCACGCGTGCAGTTCGGTGAATTGGAGGGTTCGGTACTCATCAGTTCCGACGACTTCCTCGTGGCCCGCGTTCCTGAGGGCGCCATGACCGGCCCGGTGGTGGTTTCCACCAACGGCACCACCAGCAACTCCCACGAGGTGAAAGTGGCGGTTACCATCGCCGAGAACCTTCACCCCGTCACCAGTCCCGCCCTCGACCTGGAAGGCAATATCTATGTGACCTTCTCCGGTTCCCGCGGCCAAAAGGTGCCGGTGGCGATTTACAAAATTGACACCAACTATGCCGTCAAGCCTTTCCTGGCCGAGATGATGAACGCCACTGCCATCGCCTTCGACCGCACCGGCCAGATGTACGTCTCTTCCCGCTACGATGGCACAGTTTATAAAGTGGCGCCTAATGGCACCATGTCCGCCTATGCCGAGGGCATGGGGGTGGCTACCGGCCTCGCCTTTGACAAGGAAGAGAATCTTTACGTGGGCGATCGCAGCGGCACCATCTTCAAAATTGGCCGCGACCGGCAGATTTTTGTGTTTGCCACACTGGAGCCCAGCGTTTCCGCCTACCACATGGCTTTCAGCGCTTCGGGTGAATTGTTCGTCACCGGGCCTACTACCTCGAGCTTCGATTCCATCTATCGGGTTGATCCCCACGGCTCAGTAACTGTCTTCTATCGTGGCCTCGGACGTCCTCAGGGCCTGGCCTTCGACGTGGACGGCAACATCTATGTCGCCGCCTCCCTGGGTGGCAAGCGCGGCATCGTCAAGCTGACGCCGGATGCGCGAGCTTCCCTTGAAGTCGCGGGTCAGGGCCTGGTCGGGCTTGCGTTTGCTCCCGGCCGCTCCGCTATCCTGGCCACCAGCAACGCCGTCCACCATCTTTCCTGGGATATTCAGGGCAAACCATTGCTGCCGCAGGAAACGTAGGACACCAGTTCTCGGTTCCCAGTTCTCAGTTCTCGGTTTCCCGTCGTTGTATTGCGGATGAGGAATAACTGCACAATGTGAGATTATTTGCTGTACTGACCACTGGCCACAGACAACTGACTGCACCCGTAATTTCTGGAATCATTGCCGTTTGTTTTGGAACCTTCTGAGAACAGAGAACCGAGAACTGAGAACTGCTTCTCCATGAACGCTGAGATCATCGCCGCGGGCTCGGAGTTGCTGACGCCTTTTCGTCAGGACACCAACTCCCTTTACCTCACCGATAAGCTCAATCAGCTTGGCGTAGAAGTGTCATTCAAGACCATAGTCGGGGATAGCCGCGAGCACATCGCCGAGATCACGCGCACCGCCCTCAGCCGCGCCGGCTTGGTTATTCTTATGGGCGGACTGGGGCCCACCGAGGATGACCTCACGCGCGAGGCGGTTGCCGATGCCCTGGAACTGTCTCTGGAACGCGATCCAGCCATTGTGGAAGCGCTGCGCAAGCGTTTTTCCAAACGCGGCTTCAAATTCACGGAAAACAATGCCAAGCAGGCCGATATCATCGCTGGAGCCACGGTCCTTACCAACCGCAACGGCACCGCGCCCGGGCAATGGATTACCGGCAGCTACGAGGGCAACGAAAAGATCATCATTCTTCTTCCTGGGCCGCCCCACGAACTGAAACCGCTGTTCGAGGAGCAATGCCTGGAGCGCCTGCGCCAGCAACTGCCATCGGCGTTCATCGCCAGCCGCGTGCTCAAGGTAGCCATGCTGGGCGAGTCCCACCTCGATGATCGCATCGCGCCCATCTACCGACGCCATCCCAATGTGCAGACCACCATCCTGGCCTATGCCGGGGAGGTTGAAATCCACCTTCGGGCGCGGGCCGATTCGCTGGGAGTGGCTCAGCAGCGCGTGGACAAACTGGCGGAAAAGCTGGAGGACGAACTCGACGAATCCGTTTTTTCCCGCCAGGGCGAATCGTTGGAACAGATTGTCGGCTATTACCTGCAGATGCGGAACGCCACGGTGGCCGTGGCTGAATCCTGCACAGGCGGACTGATCGGGGAGCGCTTCACTTCCGTCAGTGGCAGTTCGCGTTACTTCCTGGGGGGTGCCATGGTTTACTCCAACGAATTGAAACACAAGTTTGCCGATGTGCCGAAGGCGCTCATCGCGGCGCATGGTGCCGTCAGCCGGCAGGTCGCGGTTGCCATGGCAGAAGGCATTCGCAAGAAGTGCGGCGCAACTTGGGGACTCTCGGTGACGGGAATTGCCGGCCCCACCGGGGGGACGGACGACAAGCCGGTGGGCCTGGTTTTCCATGCGCTCTCGAATGGCGAATCCACCGAGGTAGTGGAGCGGAAATTTCCCGGCGACCGCGAACGCGTTCGCTGGTGGGCTTCTCAGCAAGCGTTGGATATGCTGCGCCGCAAGCTGATGTGAGCGCAATTAGCATTTCTAGCAATTAGTCTTTAGCAATCAGCACTTAGCCGTCAGAGTTTTCGCCGGAACGTTTGAGTTCTGAATGCTAGTTCAGAACTCCATACACGGATGGGCTTGACTACCGGCAATGCGATACAAGGGCTAAATGCTAATTGCTAATTGCTGACGGCCGCTTCTATGCGCCTCTTTGTCGCCCTCGATATTGACCCTGAAATTCGACGGCGTATCGCTCGCTTCCTCGATGGCGTGCGCGAGTTCGCTCCCGATGCCCGCTGGGTGCGCGCCGAGTCGCTGCACCTTACCCTCAAGTTCATCGGCGAGCAGCCCGACCGCAAACTGGAGGCCATTAACCAGTCCCTCTCAGCTATTCACTCCTCGGGGACCGCGCTCAACTTCCACGGCTATGGGTTCTTTCCAACTGTGCGCTCCGCGCGTGTTTTCTGGCTAGGCGTTGATGCTGACGAACACCTCGCCAAACTCGCCGGCCTGGTAGAGGAAGTGCTTGAACCACTGGGCATCAAACCCGAAGGCCGCGACTTCAGCCCGCATCTGACCCTGGCGCGCGGCAAGTCCGCGGCTCCGCAGCGCCGCTCCGACGACCGCCCGAACCGCGTCTTCCAGCAGCTGCAGGAAAAATTGAACGCCCTGCCTTCGCCCGAGTTCGGTACAATGGCCGCCCGCGAGTTCTTCCTCTATCAGAGCAAGCTCTCGCCTGCGGGATCGCAGTACACGCAGTTGCAGCGCTTCCCGCTGTTGTGAAAGCAGGTATGTCTACACACACCTATTTCGCGGTGATTGCGATCGTTGGATATCTGCTCGGCTCAATTCCATTTGGTTACCTGCTAGTGAAGGTATTTGAAGGAGCGGACATTCGCCAAAGCGGGAGCGGGAACATCGGCGCCACTAACGTTGCGCGGTCCTCCCCTGCCCTCGGCCTTCTCACACTGTTTCTGGATGCGGCAAAGGGTTTTCTGGCTGTCATTTGTGCTTCGGCTCTGGGGAGCCGCACCAGCCTCCCGTACTTGTATTCCGCTATGGCGCTGGCCGCATTCTGCGCTTTGCTGGGCCACATGTTTCCAATTTGGCTGAAATTCCGCGGCGGAAAGGGTGTGGCGACTGGTGTGGGAGCTTTCGTCGCCATTGTCCCCAAAGCGGTGCTTATAGCGATCTGCGTGTTTGCCGCGCTGGTGGCCCTTTTCCGTTACGTCTCGCTGGGCTCCATCGTCGCCGCAGCCGCTTTGCCCGCCATTATTTATTTGCTTTATGTCCAGCCTGGCCTGCCCATGCAGAGCGTCCTCGCGGCTGCTGTGGCTGGGTCCCTGCTCATCATCGCCAAGCACCATCAGAACATCTCTCGCCTGCTCGCGGGAACCGAGCACCGCTTTTCCCTGAGGCGCGGATGAACGGAGAACAGTCGTGAGCAACATCGCCGTCATTGGCGCCGGCGCCTGGGGCACAGCCCTCTCCATTGTCCTTGGCCGCAAGCGTTCGCATGCCGTTCGCCTATGGGCTTACGAGCGTGAAGTCTCTGACTCCATTGCCGCCCGCCGCGTAAACGAACTGTTCCTGCCCGGCAATTCCATTCCTGAAACTGTCACCGTCACGACCAAGCTGGAAGAAACCCTGGCCGGCTCTGAACTGGTGGTCAGCGTTATGCCTTCCCACCACTGCCGCCGCCTTTTTCGCGAAATGGCGCCCCTGGTTCGCCCCGAAATGCTCTTCGTCAGCGCCACCAAGGGCGTGGAAAACGACACTCTGTCACGCATGACCGAAGTGATCACCGATGTTCTCCAGGAACTGGCCGGCTTTCGCCCGCGTCTGGGCGCGCTTAGCGGTCCCTCATTTGCCCGTGAGGTGGCGCGGGGCGACCCCACCGCTATCACCATCGCATCACGCGACTCCGATCTGGCCCAATCCGTGCAGCGCGAGTTTAGTGACCCCGCTTTCCGCGTCTACACCAGCGAAGATATGGTGGGGGTTGAGCTGGGGGGCGCGCTCAAGAACATCATTGCCATCGCCGCCGGCATGTGCGACGGCCTCGGCTTGGGCCACAACTCCGTAGCCGCGCTCATCACCCGCGGCTTGGCGGAGATTACCCGCCTCGTCGTGGCCTGCGGCGGTCATCGCGAGACCATGGCCGGACTGGCCGGGCTGGGCGACCTCGTCCTCACCTGCACGGGTGAGCTCTCCCGCAATCGCTCCGTAGGTGTGGAACTGGGCCGCGGACGCAAGCTGACCGACGTAGTGGCCGGCATGCACGGCATGGTCGCCGAAGGCGTTCTTACCACCAATGCCGCGGTCGGCCTGGCGCGCAAATTCGGCGTGGAAATGCCTATCACTCAGCAAGTTCACGCCATCCTCCACCAGGACAAA
>DATEGM010000006.1:0-7447 GCA_035280085.1 Terriglobales bacterium | reverse complement strand
GCAGGTCGAGCAGCCGATTTGCCTTTGACTGCTTCACCGCACGCTCCCATGTCATTCCAGCCGCCAGTCCCAAGCTTGTGGCGGCGCAGCGCTGCCAACAGGGACAGCAATCTTCTACTTCTTGCCCAACTCGCGGATGTGAGTCACCAGAGCCTTTACCTGCTCCGGCGTAACTCCCTTCTTCTCGAACGCGTGCGTAGCCTTTTTGGCGGGGCCGCCATTGGCGATGAAGTCGGTCAATTCGGCATCCGACAGCTTCTGCGTGTTTTCAGAAGCCAGGCTGGGAATTTTGGCCGCGGGTTTACCTTCACCGTTTGGTCCATGGCAAATGGCACATTTCGCCTTGTAAAGGGCTCCACCGTCCTGCGCCCAGGATAGGTTGGGCAACATGATGAATAGCGCTACAGCAATCGTTCCCACCAGGATTGCGACTTTGCTGAATTTCATGATGGCTTTCCTCTCTCCAAGCATGAAGAATTAGGCCGTTCCGGACGGGTGTTTCAGAATTCATCATCAGCCACCACGTCCTATGGCAATTCTCAACACTAAAAGGGCTAAGTGCTGTGATTGCGGTCACTTTTGAAGGTGAGTTGTGTCAGAGGAGGACGTGCTCTTTGGCACACGTCATGAGGCGGAATACAACAGAGATTGTACGTGCAATGGAGACGTAACTCGTTACGTCTCGCAGAAATCCAGCGCTGGCCGGGCGCCCGCGCCGCAGACTTAACTAACCAGCTACCGCCCGGATGAGTGGCAGCATTAGCAGAGCAATGCTGGCTAAACCCCACAGTACCGCCACACCGCGGATGGCTCGGTTCACGTTGTACAGTTTTCGCATCGCTCCCTCTACGTTATTTGACACCGGCGGCGCCGATTTTGATGGCTGACGCATCCGACTGGCACACTGCCGGTACTCCCATCCGGCTCAGAAACGCCATCATGGGGCACCAGTTAGTGAATCCTGATTGGAACAGGTTAAGGCCCACAAAGGCGGTGAACAGATACCAGTAGGGGCTAACCCAGTGTCCCAGGGCCAGTGAAGCCAGTATAAACGTGCCTGCAATCAGTCTTAAAGAACGTTCAATCGTCATAACTTACCTCCGTAACTATCCAATTTTTCCACGGGCGAGATGCTTCGGCGCTAAAGCACCTCAGCAGGACGCCATAAAACGAGCTGCGTGGGGGCGGGACGGGGTTTTGCCCCGTCCCCACACGTTCAGTCAGCACTTTGCGCCAACACCGGGGCTGAGGGCACCCTCGCCGCCTCTCCCTGGCGCTCGCTCAGGTAGTACAAAACCGGCACTGCCATGCGCGAAAGGACGGTGGACGCCACTTCGCCTGCCATCAGCGAAATTGCAAGCCCTTGAAAAATAGGGTCAAACAGTATCACGCTCGCGCCCACCACCACCGCTGCCGCGGTCAGCAGCATGGGCCGGAAGCGCACCGCACCCGCATCCACCACTGCCTCCGCCAGGGGCATCCCTTGCCGTCGCCGCAGCTCGATAAAATCCACCAGAATGATGGAGTTGCGGACAATAATCCCAGCTCCGGCAATGAATCCGATCATGGAAGTGGCGGTGAAAAATGCGCCCATCAGGGCGTGCGCGGGCAAAATGCCAACCAGCGTAAGGGGAATCGGGGCCATGATGACAAGTGGGGTTTTCAAGGACTTGAACCAGCCCACTACGAGGATGTAGATAAGCACCAGCACGGCGGCGAAGGCCAGCCCCAGGTCGCGGAATACCTCGACTGTAATGTGCCACTCTCCATCCCATTTCATGCTCAGCCGTTCTGTGGATTCGGGCAGCACGGTGCCGGTGTACTGCTGCAGCGCGTATCCTTCGGGCAGCTTGAGCTGGGAAATTGGGCTCTCCATCTTCAGCAGCGCGTAAACTGGGCTTTCTTCTGCGCCGGAGACGTCACCGGTCACATAAACCACGTCGCGCAGGTTTTTGCGATAGATGCTGGTGTCAATTGTGGTCTGCTTGACGTTAGTGACCTCGGCAAGCGAAACCTGATGGCCGTCGGCAGTAGGCAGCTTGAGCGCGCCCAGGTCCTGCATGCTGGACCGCGCAGGCCGGGCCAGTTGCACCTGGATGGGCACATCTTCGCGGGAATTGGGATTGTGCAGCAGGCCGGCTTCGGCGCCGTCCAGCGCGATGCGCATGGTCTGGGTGACGTCGGTGGCGGAAATGCCGTGCAGCGCGGCTTTATCCAGGTCCACCTGCATGTCGTACTTGGTTTGAGGATCCTCGACGTACCAGTCCACGTCCACCACGCCCGGCGTTTTCTGGAAAATGCTTTTGATTTGCGATGCCACCTGAGTCTGCCGCTTCAGGTCCGGGCCATAAACTTCGGCCACCATAGTCTCCAGCACCGGCGGGCCGGGGGGCACCTCCGCCACTTTAATCCGTGCGCCAAATGGCTGAGCAATCGCGACTAACCCTGGCCGCAGCCGCCGCGCGATTTCATGGCTCTGCGCGCTGCGTTCGTCCAGCGGCAGCAGGTTCACCTGGATGTCTGCCTGGTTGGGCCCGCGCCGCAGGAAATAATGCCGCACCAGGCCGTTGAAGTTGTAAGGCCCTGCGGTGCCGGCGTAAATCTGATAGTTGGTGACTTCCGACTGCTTTCCCAGGTAACGTCCCAGCGCCTGCGCAACATACGCGGTCTGCTCCAGGGTGGTGCCGTCGGGCATGTCAATAATCACCTGGAACTCGCTCTTGTTGTCGAAAGGCAGCATCTTTACGCGCACCCACTTCAAAGGCACAAATGCTGCCGCAGCCAGCAGGAGCACTACTACGCCGCCGAGGAAGAACCAGCGCTGGCGGGAGTTGGCAATCAGCGGATTCATCAACCGCCGATAGAGGCGCGTGGTCCAGCCCTCGCTTTCGTGCATGGCATGGCCGTTCTGGACCGCATAGTTGCGCAGCAAGCGCAAGGCTGCCCAGGGCGAAACCACAAAGGCCACGATGAGCGAAAACACCATGGCCGCCGAGGCGCCCACCGGTATGGGACGCATGTAGGGGCCCATCAAGCCGCGCACAAAGGCCATGGGCAAAATGGCCGAGATCACGGCGAAGGTGGCCAGAATGGTGGGATTTCCCACCTCATCCACCGCTTCTACGGCCACCTCAGCCAGGCTGCGGCCCCGGCTGGAAGGCAAGCGGAAGTGGCGCACGATGTTCTCTACCACCACGATGGCGTCGTCCACCAGGATGCCAATGGAGAAGATCAGCGCGAAGAGGGTCACGCGATTTAGTGTGTAGCCATAGAAGTAAAAAATGGCCAGGGTAAGCGCCAGAGTGACAGGCACGGCCAGCAGCACCACGCCCGACTCGCGCCAGCCCAGGGCCAGCGCGACCAGCAGCGTGACGGAGAGCGTGGCCAGCAGCAGGTGCTTAAGCAATTCGTTGGATTTGTCGCGCGCGGTTTCGCCGTAGTTGCGCGTGACCGTGACCTGCAGGTCATCGGCCAGCACGTCACCGCGCAAATCATGCACGCGCGCCAGCACGCGGTCGGCAATAATGCTGGCATTGGTGCCTTTGCGCTTGGCGACCGTGATGGTGACCGCGGGATATTCGGCTCCCGGCGCGTCGGCCCGCGCTGCCGATGCCTGTGTGGAAACGGAGCTCTGCGCCGCCTTGGCCATCTTCAGAGCACCCGGCCCATTGGCAAAGAGGACATAGTTATCCGGCTCCGCCGGCCCATCCTCCAGCTTGGCCACGACATCGCGGAGATAGACTGGATGGCTCTGGTGCACACCGACCACCACCTGCTGCAGATCGTCGGTCCGGGTAAAAAAGCGTCCCGCCTCAACCTGGAATTCCTGGTTGTCGCGGGCGAAGCTGCCGGCCATGCCGCGGCTGTTGGCCTGCTGCAACTGGCCCACTACAGCGCCAGGAGTCAGGCCGTAGGCCGCCAGCCTCTGCGTGTCGAGCACCACTCGCACCTGGCGCGGCTGCCCGCCGATAATTTTGGTTTCGGAAACATCATCTAGTTGTTTCAGTGACTGTTCCAACTCGCCGGCAATGCGCCGCAACTGGTAACCGTTGTAGTTCGGCCCCCATAGCGTCAATGCCAGGATGGGCACGTCGTCAATGGAGCGCACCTTGATAAGTGGCTGCGAAGCGCCCGGAGGTATGCGGTCAAAATTCGAGTACAGCTTGTTGTATGTTCTTACAATCGCGTCCTCTTCTTTTTGCCCAACGTAGAAGCGTACGATCACCGCGCTAACGCCCGGCCGGCTGATGGAATACAAGTACTCCACGCCCGGAACCTCGCGCATCAGCTTCTCCATGGGAATGGTGACGCGCTGCTCGACCTCCTGCGCCGACGCCCCCGGCATCTGCACGAAGACGTCCAGCATAGGTACGATGATCTGCGGCTCCTCCTCGCGCGGGGTCTGCCAGATGGCGAATGCGCCCAGAAGTAGCGCTCCGGTGATGGCCAGCGGCGTCAGCTTCGATTGGATGAAGCTGTTGGCGATGCGGCCCGCGGCGCGCAGAGTCGAGTTGTGGTCGAATTCCTGCATTAAATTCTTTTCTGCGGATGAACGCGGACGAAATCAGCAATTAGCATTCAGCACTCAGGGGAGCATTTAGCAATTAGCACCTAGCACTTAGCACTTAGCATTCAGCCACTGAGGGGTTTTTGCCTGACCCGCCACGACACGTCGCTGGCCAAATGCTAATTGCCAAGCGCTAACGGCTAATTGCCTTCCACCCGCTTGCCGCCCAGTTCCCGTTGCCCAGGCGCTGCTACCACCCTCTCGCCACCCTGCAGGCCCGAGAGCACTTCCACCTGCTGCCCATCTGCCTTGCCCAGGGTGATATAGCGCAGGCTGGCCACCTGGTCCGCGCCTACCACGTAAATTCCTTGCAGCTGGCCCCGATCCAGCAACGCGCTGCGTGGTAGCACAATCGCCTGCCGCTGGCCGCGTACAATGTTGGCGCGGCCAAATAAGCCGGAGCGCAGCCGCGCATCCGCCGGCAGTTCAATTTTCACCACGAAGCTGCGGCTGGCGGGATCGGCCGCAGGTAAAATCTGCGCCACACGGCCTGTGAACTGAACGCCGGGCAGGGAATCGGGCGTTACCGGCACGGCTTGCCCCAGCTTCAGCAAATGGATATCGCCTTCGTCCACGCTGGCCTGAAGGCGGAAGCGGCGCTGGTCTTCCACCACCAGCAGCGGCATGCCGGGACTGGCTAGGGTGCCCGGATCGGCACGTTTTTCCGTGATTATGCCGTCGAAGGGCGCGCGCACACGCGTGTGGCCCAGCGTAGTTTGGGCCTGGGCGAGTGCCGCCTGCGCTTGCGCCAGCCCGGCTTGTGCCAGCTGGCGGCGCGCCGTGGCCGCCTGCTCTCGCGCCTTAATTTCGTCGAATTCCTGCGGGCTCACCGACTTCTTGTTGTACAAGTCCTGGTAGCGCTTGAAAGTGGCCTGGGCCAGGCTGTAGTCGGAATCGGCAGCCACGATCTCCTGCTGGGCCGCGCTTTCTGCGGCTGTGGCCTGCTGCACCGCCGCCTGCGGTTGGGCGTCCTCCAGTACGGCCAGCACTTCGCCACGCCGCACGCGGTCGCCTTCTTTTACCCGCATTTCAACGATGTTGCCCGTTATTTGGCTGGAGAGCTGACTGGTTTGCGCCGCCTGCAACGTGCCTACCGCTTCCAGCCAGTCAGGAACAGCGGCCCGCTGCGCCGTAAGTAGCTGGACGCCGTGCATGACTTCCGGAGCGGCAGAGACGGTGCGTGGCTCGCTGCTGCAGGACGCAAAAGAGAGAAGAGCCGCAAAAATCGCCACCAGGGCTAAAGCCCGTCCCTTGACGAACAGACCTTTCGCAGGGCTGAAGCCCTGCGCTTCCACGCCCGCGCGAGCCGCAGCTCCGAAGTGCCGAGGTGAGAGTCCACTTTCGCCGCTCTGAGTTTGTGTGAGAACGCAGAAATCTAAACCGCGGTGGAAAAATACCGTCATTTTTGAGCCGCGGAGCGGCACCAGAATGTAGCCCCGGACGTTAGTCCGGGGTACAAAGTGGAGTAAATTCGTAGCCCCAGCGGGGCGAAAGAACGTTTTCACACACACTCCCTGGGGCTGCGTTTTTGTTTCACTCGTCACCCCGGACTTACGTCCGGGGCTACGTTCTTGCGCCGCTCCGCGGCTCAAGCCGGCGGGGAAGCATACGACCTTTGCGACGCCGCGCAAGCTGCCGTGGAAGCGCACCGCATTCACGAGTTGGTGCAAGACGGTTTGGAAACGCGCCAACTTGCCGACGCGGCTCAAACCACTGGGGAAGCGCACGGCTCCAGCGATGCTGTCTGAACTGCCCTGAAAGCGCACGGCTTTAGCCGTGCGAGCCGGGTGTTCAAACAACTCGGCTTTAGCCGCTGGGGTTCGCTGCTGCAAATGGATGATTTCCTTCATGGCATGATCACCGGTGAGCCGGCGCTGAGCGTTCCCGTGGCCAGCTCCAGATTGGCGTAGCTGGTGCGCAGGCGGTACACCGCTTCCCAGTAGTCGGTCTGCGCCCGCCGCAGCGCTTCCTCAACCGTGAGCAAATCTGTAATTGTGGTAATGCCCGCGTCGTAGCGGTTCTGGTTGATGCGCATGCTTTCCTCAGCCTGCCCCACGGCAGACTGCGCCACTCCCAGCTGCTGGCGGGCGGAATCGAAGTCGTAGTACGTGCGTCGCACCTCCAGGCGCACCTGATCGCCGGCTGCCTGACGCGCGGCGGCAATCCGCTCTTGCAGCGCTTTCTCCCGCGTCAGTTGCGCCCTCTTTGCGCCGCCTTGAAACAGGTCAATCTGAAGTTCCAGGCCCGCCACCCAGTTATTGCCCTGTAACTGGGAAAGCGTGGCGCTGTCAGTTTCCCAGCCGCCAAACGCGTTCAGCCTGGGTCCGAGCGAAGATTTGGCGATGGACACGCTCTTCTGCTGCGCCATCTGCTGTGCCTCAATCTGCTTCAGATCAGGGCGCGAGGCCAGCGCCCGTTGCTCCAGATCTGCCAAATCGGCTTGGGGCAGCGTGCCTTGGCTTAGCGCCTGCGAAGGCTGAAACTCCGTGTCGGCGGGCACGCCCATGGCAGTATCCAGTTGGGCGGCGGCGAAGGCCGCGTTGTTGCGGGCGCGAATCAGTTCCTCCTGGCGGCTGGCCAGGCGCACCTGCGCGCTCAGCAGGTCGGACTGCACCACCACGCCGCTTTGGTAGCGGGCCTGGCTGCGATCCAGGATGGACTGCGCCGTCTTCACCGACTGCTCGGCCACGTCCTGCTGTTTCTGCGCCAGCAGCAGTCCCAGATAAGCCTGCGCCACGTGGAAAATGGTCTCCTGGTCGGCGCGCTCCAGTTGATGGCCAGCGGCCTGCTGCAGGTCTTTGGCGCGCGCTACACTTTTCACGGTGGCGAAGGAATCAAACAGGTTCCAATTGCCGGAAAAACGCGAGCTGAAGTTGCCGA
>DATEGM010000005.1:0-11415 GCA_035280085.1 Terriglobales bacterium | reverse complement strand
CTGAGAACCGAGAACTGAGAACCGCACCCCTACCGCGACGCCTCTTCCAGTCGCCCCTGTTCCAGCTTTTCCTGGCATTCGATGCAGTGGCGCGTCCAAGGCACGGCTTCCAGGCGCTTGGGATTGATCTCCTTGCCGCAGGAGATGCACTGGCCAAAGCTGCCCTCGTGGATGCGGCTGAGCGCCCCCTCCACCATCTGCAGCAGTTGGCGCTCGTTATTACTCTGGTGGAATAGGAATTCTTTGTTATAAGAGCTGGCCGCCCGGTCGGCGATGTCCTGAGCCGTGCCCTCATCCGCCGAACGCCCGTCCTGTTCGGTGCGGGACACATTGCGCTTGAGCTGGTGCTGGCGCTCTTCCAGCCGTTTTTTGAATTGCTCCAACTTCCTCTTGTCCATGTACGTCCCTGCCGCCCACTGGCGGCAGCCTTCCTGGATTTATGAAACTATTTGGGGCAAACCATGATGATATTCGCCGATATCGAACGGCGTCAACTGGACGGAGGTAGGAAGTAAAGAGGCTCTTGGCCCTCGGCTGTCGGACTCACACCTTTCGGCGTGCCATGCTCATTGTGCTGGCCAGCAGTTTTTTCCCGTCACCATAGAATCCTCGCATGTAACCGCTTACAGCAAAGGTCAAAGATCGAGGGCCGAAAGCCGACAGCAAAAAAAAGCGGCCCCATTTCTGGGGCCACCCTAAAGAGGCAAGGGAGGGAGGGAAAGTCAGGGAAGGCGATGCTAACCGGCTCGCAAAGCAGAGCCGGCATGGAGATGTCGAGATGATACGAAGAGGGTTGAAGTCATTTTGTTTGAAACGGCCTCTTTTATTGCTCTTCGAAGTAGCACTTCCCGAGCCAAAGGCCAGGGCCAGCGCGCCCTTTCTGGCACTTGGGCGAAGTCCTTTCCATTTTGGGACTTAGAACTAAGGGTTCCAGGCTTGCACAGATGGCCCTAAGATTTACCAACTGGTAACCGGTTGCAATTGCGTTCCAATGCTAGGCAGGTCTTTGCTCTTTTGCGAGACGACTCTGCTGCTCCATGGCCTTCAGCTTATTCAGCAGGGCCTTATAGCTGATTTTAAGGATTTTAGCGGCCTGGCGGCGATTCCAGCGGGTCTGCGCCAGCACTCGCTCGATGGCTTCCTGCTCCGCCTTCATGGCGGCCCGGCGGCCAATTTCAAGCAGGGAAAGGTCCGCGGCTTCGCCATCAGTCGTCGCGGCCGGCGCCATCGGTTCCGCCACCGCACCGCCGGAACCTGCGGCTGCGGCTGCCGCTGCGGCCATTGGCTGCACGTAAGAGGAAACAATGGGCTTGTGGGTGGAAAGCTCGCGGATGATTTGTCCTTCGTTGCCCACGATCACATAGCGCTTCACCATGTTCTCTAATTCGCGGATGTTCCCCGGCCAGGCATAATCCATCATGCGGCTGATGGCGTAATCGCTGAAGGCTGGGGGCTGCTTACCGTAATACTCGCTGTAGCGCCGCAAGAAGTATTCCAGGAACAGCGGGATCTCCTCCCGGCGCTCGCGCAACGGCGGAATGTGGATGGTGACCACGTTAAGGCGGTAGAACAGGTCCTCGCGGAACATTCCATCCTGCACCGCTCGCTCCAGCGGCTTGTTCGTGGCCGCAAGAATCCGCACATCCACCGAAATATCGCGCTTGCCGCCCAGGCGGGAAAATTCGCCGTCCTGCAGAACGTGCAGGAGCTTGGCCTGCAGGGCGGGATGCATCTCGCTGATTTCGTCCAGGAAGAGCGTTCCCTGATTTGCCTGGTCGAACTTTCCGGGTTTCTGCCGGCTGGCTCCGGTAAAGGCCCCGGGCTCATAACCGAAAAGCTCGCTTTCCAGCAGTTCATTGGGAATGGCGGCGCAATTCACCTTGACGAAGCTGCGGTCGCGTCGCCCGGAAAACGAATGCACCATGCGGGCCACTACTTCTTTGCCGGTGCCGCTCTCGCCGCGAATGAGCACGGTGGCGTTGGTATCCGCCACCTGCTCAATCGTCATCTTTACCTCTTCCATTTTGGGACTGTTGCCGAAGGTCATGGAGAAGTCACTCTGCCGGCGTACCTGCTCGCGCAGCTGGCTGACCTCGGTGAGCAATTTCTGCTTATCCAGAACCTTGCTGAGGCGTACCTCCAGCTCTTTGGGTTCAAAGGGCTTGCTGATGTAGTCGTCCGCGCCCAGGCGAGATGCCTTGAAAATCTGCTCTGGGCTGTTCTGCCCGGAGAGCATAACCACGCCTACTTCCGGCTTAATCTGCTTGACCCGCTCCAGTGTCTCAATGCCGTCCATGCCGGGCATGGAGATGTCCAAAAGGACCACGCTGGGATCGAAAGAGCGGAACATGCGGATGGCCTCTTCGCCGCTGGAGGCGGTGTTGACCTCGAAATTGCGGCGGGCAAAGTAGGCGGTAAGGTAGCGCGACATCGTGGCGTCATCGTCCACAATCAGCATGCGAATATTCTGGTCAGACAAGGGGAACTCCTGCGAACGCCGCGGCTTAGGGGCTCAGGAAACGCGTACATTGCTGGTAAAGCAAGATGAATTCTCCGCCTCAGACTCGGCAGGAGACGCCCCATTCACCCCACACCGGGCGAATACCATTGTATCTGGATTCCACAAGTTGGAATCGGGTTGCTTAGGGAACAGAAGTTCTCACTTCTCACCCCAAAAACACGATCAGGCGGGAACTGCTTTGTCGAACATGGGGTAGTCGTCCGAATGATCGGCCTTCAGGGGAAGAGTAAACGAGAAGGTACTGCCTTGCCCCGGAGTACTGGTGACGCGCAACTCCCCATGGTGGGCCTCGACGATGCGCTTGGCGATCGCCAGCCCTAATCCGGAGCCATCGCGAGCGCTGCCCGCGTGGGCGTGCCGGACCTGGGCAAATTCATCAAAAATCCGCGCCTGGTCTTCTGGGGCAATGCCAACCCCGCTGTCCTGTACGCTGATTTCCACCTGGCGGAGCTCGGGATGAGGGCGCACGCGAATAACGATGGAACCGCCAGCGGGGGTGAATTTCAGGGCATTGCCCACCAAGTTAATCAGCACCTGCTCGATGCGCTCGGCGTCGAGTTCAACCCGGAGCGAGCGGGCGGGCAACTCCACCCGCAGGTGCAGGCGGCGGCTGCGCGCCTCCTGATGGAAGAGGGCTGCCACCCCATTGACCAGGCGGCGCAGGTCCGAGGGGACAAACTCCATTTGCATCTTGCCGGACTCAATCTGGCTTATATCGAGCATGGAATTGACCATGCGAATCAGGCGCTTGCAGGCAGCAATGGACTCCGCCAGAGTCTGGCGCTCACTCTCGTCCAAACGGTCCTGCAGGCTCTCCTCAAGCATGGCGTTGTAGCCCAGGATAACGCTCAGCGGAGTGCGCAATTCGTGGGTGGCTACGCTGAGGAAATTGGATTTCAGCTTGTCCAGTTCCTGCAATTTGTGATTGGCCGCCCCCAATTCCTCATTGTTGCTTTTGAGTTCCCGGATCAGGGAGGCGTTCTCCAGCGCCAATGCGGTCTGGCTGGCCAGACCCTGCAGGAAACGAACCGCAGAGGCGTGAAACTCATAGGGTTCGGAGCCATTGTGGGCGCACAGCACACAGACCACGCGATTGGCGGCAATTCCCGGCACCAGGGCATAGGACCGCACCTGGTGGTCCTGCGCCCAGGCGGTTGCGGCCTCGTCGTGTTCCTGGTCGGTGACGATTAAGCCCCGCTGGAGGGCCCGGCGCAGAGACAGGGAATCGAGGGCCTGGCCAAGGGCGGGTGAGCCATTGCCCTTCCAATTGCCATCTCCGGGCGTGAGCAGGCAAGCGTAATGCACCCCCAGAACTCCGCGCACGGCGTCGGATATCTCGCTGGCCATGGTGGCCGGATCCTGAGATTGAGTAACCGTCCAACTGATGCGGTACAGGGTGTCAATTTCGGAGAGGCGCTTGCGCTCCAGGGAGCGGCGCACCGCCTGCTTGAGGTCTTCCACCTCAATGGGCTTGAGCAGGTATTCGTAAGCGCCCAACTTGACGGCATCCAGGGCGGAAACGACGGAGCCGTAGCCGGTCATCATGACTGTGACGGTGAGGGGAGAGCGCTTGCGGACTTCGGCCAGGACGTCCAGGCCATCCACGCCAGGCATTTTGAGGTCGGTCAGGACCAGGTCGTAGTGGCGCTGGCGAATGGCCTCCACGGCATCCTGGCCGCTGCCGGCCGCCTCTACGTCATAGCCCTCCTGCTGCAGGATGGCGCGGGTAGTCAGCAGAACGCCCGGTTCGTCATCCACGATCAGGATTTTGGCGGTAGTCGCAACCATAGGCCGGGAAGGGCGCTAACCTGCTGCCCCGTTGGATGCTGCCAGGATGGCTGGCGTCTAACTGTTGCCCGCAACGGTGCGCAATTTACCAGGCAAAAAGTGATACGGCGGCCAGGGGCCGCTGATCAGGATTTCACAATTTTTCAGCTGTTTGGCCGCCATGGTATAGCGGTTCTGATATTTGTCCACCGATTTGTGCTCGATGAGGTGGGCAATGTCAATCAGCATGCCGTCGGCGTCTACCTTCTTGCAGGTGATCTCCTCGTCCAGGGGGTTGAAGAGGCGGTGAACCTGCACCGAAAGGGCGCGGGCCTTGGTCTGGCGCTCGCGCTCACGGGCGGCCTGGACACGCAGCTTGGAAAGGTACTCGCCGCCCACTGTGGCCGGCAACTCAATATCAGTCATGACCTCGCGCAGGGAGCCGTCGTGAATGACGACTTTAAGGTGCATTTCGGCCTTGCCGCGCAGGCGCTGCACGGTTTCGCCAAAAGTACGGCGGTTGGAACGAACCGCCTGGCGCAGGGCGTCATCGGTTTCAAAAATGGTGCCGAAACGGAAGGGCAACACGGTCATGGTGCGGAAACAGGCGCTGACCACGCGCGCATGCTCCAGAATGGCCTTTTTTTCCAGGTCGCCTTCGTGAGCGTACTCGCTGACCACCACAGCGAACTCGCCGCTGGGATAGCTGAGGACTGGAGCGCCGTCCACTCCGCTAAGACCGTCCAAAATAAAAGGGCGCCGGGAGCGGGCGCCATTGTGGTTTTGCTGTTCGGTGAGGCAGTATGCGTACCAGGCCATCTTAGTATCTCCAGCTGCGCGGCCAAAGCAGGAAGCGGACTCTGGCAAGGCGAAGTAACGGAAAATGGTGCGATCAAATCCGGGAAAACAGCGCCAGGTACTACGACGAGACTGGACGCTTACCGCGTCCAAGCTTCATCTTAGAACGTTTCAGGATAAAATATCAACTGGTTCTTCTACACTGGTCCGACCAAAGGTTGCGAAAATCAAGTAAGGTCGAGCCCTCCTGCATGCGAAAAGGCAAACCGAGGCTACCTTCCAAAAAGCATAAATTTCCGTATCCATAAAATCCTGCAAGCATTTCCAAGCACCGGAGCGTCAAAGCGGCCCCAGCAAACAGAACCTTAGTCAGAATTTTCCGTGGACGGGAAAAACTCGGCACCTGAATTGCCTGCCGCCGGCTAGCTCTTGTTTCCCGGCTTTTCGTCCTGGGCAGCTGCGGCTTCCTGAATACCGCGCGCCACAACTCGCTGCATGTCGTCCAGCGGAGCGGGTTTGCCCGTCCAAATCTCGAATTGCCGGGCGGCCTGGTGCACGAACATCTCCGCCCCGGAAATGATCTGCACCCCCTTAGCACGCGCCATTTTTACCAGCCGGGTCTCGGCCGGCAAATACACCATTTCCATCAGGTAGCGGCTGTTGATCTCACTCTCCGCCAGGGGGCAATCCTTGGAGGCGCCCATGCCGAGAGGGGTGGCGTTAATGATTACATCGAAGCTCATCTTTTTCAGGTCGGGCCGGCGAGCCAGGCGGGCATGCGCCTGGCGGGCCAATTTCTGGGCTGGAGCGGGGGTCCGGTTGAGGATGTAAACCTCTGCGCCTCTTTCTTTCAGGCCAAAAACGGCCGCGCGCGCGGCGCCCCCCGCACCCAGCACCAGCACCTTGGCGTTCTGCAGCGGAAGGCGTTGCTCCAGCGGACGAAGCACGCCCGCGACGTCGGTATTGAAGCCGTAAAGCTTGCCATCGGGTCCGCGCACCACGGTGTTGCATGCGCCTACACGTGTCGTGTGGGAGTCGCAATTATCCAGGTGCTTTACGATGCTCTCCTTGTAAGGCATGGTGATGCTGAGCCCGTGGAGTGGTATGTCGCGCACGCAAGCCAGCAGGTCCTCCAGCGTTTTCGCGTGCAGCGCCAAATAAACTGCGTTCACATTTTCGCGGCGGAAGCCGGCGTTCATTACGCGGGGAGAAAGCGAGTGGGCTACGGGGTCGCCGGCCACGCCATAGACGCGGGTTGCGGCATCCACCTGCTCAATGCGGTAAGTGTCACGCAAGGCCCGGGCCGAAATCTGCCCGGGCGCCGTTTCTTCTCCGGGTCCGGAAGCGGCGAAAGTGAAAGCGCTGCCGGCGCGCACCCCCAGCACGCGGCTGATGATGCCCTGCTCGCCCATGCACAGCCCCACGATGGAATGCTGCTGGCCCTTGCGCTCCAGGAACTTCATCATAACCACGTTGTCATAGAGGCTGGTGGCGGTAGTTACCAGTTTGTAAAACTCGGCCGGATAGACGGTCATCTTCTGGAAGGTCTCATCCAACTTACGCGTGGCACGAAAGTCATGAAACGAAAGGATTAGGGCGGTCCGATTACGCAGGCGCTGCAGATCGGCCCGGCGGGCCGCCTGGGCGCTTTGCAGCTCCACATCCACGATCTGGCAGCCGCTGGCGGCTGCCTTGCTCAGGACGGCTAACTGGCGTTCCACCGAGCCGCGGAATTTTCCCCCATTCGCCGCTCGGCGGCAGGTGGCTATGAGCATGAGTCCGGGTTGCGATTCCAGCAGGGACTTGATTTTAGGGAGCGCGGAAGCGGGCTCGGAAAGGTAGTCTAACCTCAATTCCAGCAATGAGTTATCACGCGCCAAAGACTCCGCCCTGGCGATCATTTCGGCGGCGTCGGCGCCGGTTACGGCGACGCAAAGCCTGGGCATGCGCAGCGGCAGAAGCCGAGGCACGAAAGTGGATTGCGCCGCAATCATGGAAGCAATTTCGGGCGCGATATTACAGGCCGGAGGCAGTGATATGCAACAGAATTGCGGCAGTGGGGCGGGGGTGCGAAATGCGCTGCAAGAGGCTCCCTGGGGCGATAACACCTGCGTAACCTTGACCCTAGCTACCCCCCTTGGTACCGTCCGAAATTGAGCCGCTACTTGCGTGCGCATAGTGGGAGTGCGTCCGCGGCAATTCGACCTGGCTGGGCAGGCCAGGAGCGGTTTTGGGGGAGGAGATATGAAGAGAGCGAGCATTGCGCTGGCCTTGGTGTTCTGCACGGGCATGGCGCTAGCCCAGGAGGCTCTGGACGTCAGCCGGGAAAACGAGACATCCATTCAGGAAGTGGCAACGGTGACGCCGGTGACCCGCCCCGTAGAGCGGATCGTGGTGCCGACTTATGCCGATCTCAATTGCGCCGGCTTCCTGACCCAGCAGGCGGTACCCGATTCAACCATTGTGGCCGGCGGCTTGAACTCCCCCCATGAGACAAAGTTTGTGTCCGGCGAAGTGGTCTACCTAAGTGGCCAGCAATACAAAGAGGGCGCTCGGCTCACGTTTGTGCGCGCGCTGCGCGATCCCAACGAATATGAGTATTTCACCGGGCAGCGCAAGCTGATCGCGGCTACGGGCCAGCCTTATGCTGAGCTGGCACAAGGTCGCGTTGTGGATACGCGCCAGGGAATGGCCATTGCTCAGTTGGATTTCTCCTGTGAGCCGGTGGTGCCGGGTGACCTGGCAATACCCTTCATTCAGCACCAGCAGATGACCTATCGGCAGCCGCTGAGCTTCGATGTTTATGCCCCATCCAACGGCAAGACCCACGGCCGTATCGTGATGGCCAAAGATTTTGATGGGCAGCTGGCGACGGGAGCAGAAGCGTACTTGACCGTAGGTGCCAACCAGGGAGTAAAGGTGGGCGACTATTTTCGCATCGTGCGCACCTATGAAGACGATTTGAATGATCCCGTAGACTCGCTCTCCTTCCAGGCCACGGTGATGGAGGACACGCAAAAAGATCCGCCCAACATCGGTCACGCCTGGTATAACTGGCGCCACAAAGGGCCCAGCATTGAAGTGAAGGATATGCCTCGGCGTTCACTGGGCGAACTGATTGTGCTCAGCACCACGCCGACCAGCGCCACAGCCATGGTGACGTTCTCACTGGAAGATGTGCACGTGGGCGATGAGGTGGAGTTGGAGCCGCCGGCGTCCGCAGCAGCACAAGCCGCCAGCGCGGAGCCGCCCGTGCAGTCAATTACCGTGAAGTAGATAGAGCAATTTTTCAGGCGCGGGCCGCGGCCCGCGCTTTTTTATTGCTGGCGGGAGGCTATAAGACGCCTTCACCGAAGATTTCGGCAGTGAAGGCTTCCAGCGTGGCGCCGTGCTCCCAGGCATCCGTCGCCAGGCCAGCTTTGCGGCAGGTCTGCTCCAGAAAGGTTTTGCGGTCCCAACCATGCTCGGCAGGCACCTGGGGCAGCAGCAGGCCGCGGCGGTTGCCCTGGGTGACGAGCAGGCCATGTTTGCCCAGCTCCAATTCCTCCGCTTTGATGGGGAAGAGCGGCGAAAGCACGCTGATGGAAACGCGCAGTTGAGCGGCTTGTTCGCGAGTAACGGGAAGGAAGCGCATGTCCTGGAAGGCAGCGGCGCGCGCGGTTTCGATTACAGTTTGGAACAGCGGGGCCACGGCAAAGACGTAACCCACGCAGCCGCGAACGTCGCCTTCCAGGTAAAGGGTGGTGAAGGCGCCGCGCTGCTGTTTGAGGTGTTCGGGGAGGGCGGGCAGCGCCGGTTCGCGGTCGTCCAGCGCGCTATCAATAGCCTGATGAGCCAGATGGAGAAGCAGTTCGCGTTCTGCGGGAGAATACTCGCTGGCAGAGTCCACTGGGTCCGGGTGCGCCGGGTCGGAAGCGGGTGAACTCGCGCCACACGGGCTATTGGGTAGCGGGGACATCGGTCTTGCTACGGCGGCGGGTGAGCACGAACGCGCGCCGTCTCCTCTTGACTACGTGGCGGTCAATCTTCGACCAGAACGCGGCGAAGTAATCAATGGCGGAAACCAGCGACAGCACCACCATGAACCAGATGGCCACAAAAGCAATTACGTGGATGGGCAGAAACCAGCCGCGCACCAGCGGCCACTCCATCCAATGATGATCGAGAATGGCGGCCACCACAGCCACAATCTGCACCACCATCTTAAATTTGCCCAGGTCGCTGGCCGCGATGGTGAAGCCTTCGGTGGCGGCAATGGAGCGCAGGCCGCTGACCAGAAACTCGCGCCCAATGATGACCACGGCCATCCACGCGGGCACTACACGCGGATTGAACTGCACCAGGGTGACGAAGGCGGCGGCCACCAGAAGCTTGTCAGCCAGGGGATCCAGCAGCATGCCCAGGGTGGTGATCTGACCGCGATGGCGGGCGAGGTAGCCGTCGGCCATGTCGGTGAGCGAGGCAGCGATGAACAGGGCCGAGGCCAGCAGCTCCTTTTCGCCATGCGCGCTGCTGAAGCGGCTGCTGGACAGAATCCAGATAAGCACCGGGACACTGAAGATGCGGGTCAGCGTGATGTAGTTGGGCAGGTTCACAGCTCGGCGCTTGACGACCGCCGACCGCTGAGCCGGTTGTCGTGAGATTAAATTATCCTCCACTGGCGAAGCGGAGGCAATGAGGCAGAAAAAGCCCTGTTCCGCGGGATTGCCCTTGGACGGGAGGCCGAAAATTGACGATTGACGATTGGTGATTGACGATTGAAAAACCAGCTATCAGCCGTCAGCTCTCAGCTGTCATTTTGAAACAAGCTGTGGGCTGAAAGCTGATAGCTGACAGCTTGGTTTCATGTCACTCGTCAATCTTCAATCGTCAATGCCCCTAGGCGTAAATGCCGCGCTGGCGGATGCAGTAGGCCACGCGGTCAATGGCCAGCATGTAAGCGGCGATGCGGTTATTGACGTTGTGGGTCTCGGCGTACTCCACCACCGCCTGGAAGGACTCGCGCATGATGTGCTCCAGTTGCTCGTTCACCATGGACTCCTTCCAGAAGTATCCCTGGCGATCCTGCACCCACTCGAAGTAGGAGGCGGTGACGCCGCCGGCGTTGGCCAGAATGTCGGGCACGATGAAGACGCGCTTGTCGGAGAGGATGTCGTCAGCTGCCGCGGTGGTGGGTCCATTGGCGCCTTCGATGAGAACGCGGGCCTTGATCTGGTCGGCATTGCGGCTGGTGATCTGGTTCTCGGTAGCGGCGGGGATGAGCACGTCGCAGTCGGCCAGCATCAGCTCGGCGGGGTCGTATTTTTCCGCACCCGGGAAGCCGTGAATCACGCCGTTGTGCTGGCGATAGTCCCACAGCGCCTCGATATCAATGCCCTCGCGGTTGTAAAGGCCGCCGCCCACTTCGACGATGCCGATGATCTTGTAGCCGCGCTCATGCATGAGGCGAGCGGCATTGGAGCCGACATTGCCGAAGCCCTGAATGATGACCCGGGTGCGGTCGCGGTTCATGTTGAGCTTCTTCAGGGCCTCGTCGCAGATGATCATGAGGCCGCGGCCGGTGGCTTCGCGACGCCCACGCGAGCCGCCCATGTTCAGGGGCTTGCCGGTGACCACGGCGGTCACGGTCTGGCGCATGTGCATGGAGTAGGTGTCCATCATCCAGGCCATGATCTGCTCGTTGGTGTTCATGTCGGGCGCGGGGACGTCTTTCTCCGGGCCGATGAATTCGAAGAGTTCTGCGGTGTAGCGGCGGGTCATGCGCTCCAGTTCGCCCATGGACATTTTGTGAGGGTCGCAGATGATGCCACCTTTAGCGCCGCCAAAGGGAATGTTGACCACGGCGCACTTCCAGGTCATCCAGCTGGCCAGGGCGCGCACTTCGTCGAGGGTGACGTCAGGGGAGTAGCGCACGCCGCCCTTGGCCGGGCCGCGGGCGATAGAGTGTTGCACGCGGAAGCCGGTGAAGACTTCCAGGTGGCCGTCGTCCATGGAAACAGGAATGTGCACGATGATTTCGCGGTTGGGGTAGCGCAGCACCTTCCACAGGCCTTCATCGAGCTTGAGCTTCTGGGCGGCTAAGTCGAAGCGCGCGGCTTGCGCCTCCCAGGGGTTGATTTCCTGTTCCAGGGCGATGGTTTTCATAGGAATTCTCCGGGACGGTGGTCCGGAATTTTGAATGCGTCCAATCTAAAATTTTGATTCCGGCGAAACCAACAGTATATGAAGGCGGCCCCACGGGGGCAAGCCAGAGGTGGACGTCAAGGTGTGACGCGGTACCAAAGGGTGCAAGAGGCCTTCTGGCAGCCAACGGCTATGTCCCGGGATGA
>DATEGM010000004.1:0-7494 GCA_035280085.1 Terriglobales bacterium | reverse complement strand
CACAATGCGGTCGCTGTGCAAGCCGGCGCAGTTGATGACGTAATTGGCGGCGAAATCTCCCCGCGTGCTTTCCACCACCGTTTCGCCGCCGCGGCGAATGATCCCTGTTACCTCGGTCCCGGTGAACAGTCGTCCGCCATTGGCGATTATGATTTCAGCATACTTGCGGCATACCGCCGGATAGTCCGT
This sequence comes from Terriglobales bacterium, assembly GCA_035280085.1. Classification (GTDB taxonomy): domain Bacteria; phylum Acidobacteriota; class Terriglobia; order Terriglobales; family Acidobacteriaceae; genus JAICWP01. The sequence goes on along the minus strand of DATEGM010000004.1, from coordinate 7,305 downwards.
GATGCCGGTGCTGGGCACATGCAGGGCGCGGATGCCCGCGCTGTGAGGCTCCAGTTCGCGCAGTTGCTCCGGGCCCAGCTCTCGCACGCCTTGCAGGCCATTCGCTGTGCCCCGGCGGCGCAATTCTTCCAACCGCGGCAGTTCTGCTTCATTGGTGGCGACAATCACCTTGCCGCAGATTTCATGTGCGATTTCGTTACGGCGGCAGAACTCCACCATGGCCGCCGCTCCTTCCACGCATAGCCGTGCCTTGAGCGAACCCGGCTTGTAGTAGATGCCGGAGTGGATCACGCCGCTGTTGTGCCCGCTCTGGTGCCTGGCCGGTTCGTTTTCCTTCTCCAGCACGGCCAGGCGGAGCTGGGGAAAACGCCGTGTGGCTTCCATCGCCGAGGACAGGCCCACAATTCCCGCGCCAATCACCAGAATGTCGAAGTTGTGTTGAGGCATAGCCTAAGGAGGCTCTGATTAAGCCGCTGGTTTTGAAAGGGACGGCCTTCGGGCCGTCCGCAAGATGCGAAAAATTACGGCCGCTTTAGCCGCTGAGGGAATCGCATCCATCTTAATCAGACTTTCCTTCCTCAATGATTATCGCAGCCCGAGCGCTCGCGGCAAACTGCGCCCTATTGCACAATAAGCGTCAGGTCGCTGGAGTGGCTCACCGCACCTGAAGTGGCCGTCACGCTGAGCGTATAGGTGCCGGTGGGCGTGGCCGTATCCGGCGGTGGCACGATGGGCGGAGAACCGCCCCCATTTCCGCCTCCACAGGAGGCGAGCAACACCAGCCCGAGCCATGCGGCCAGTGCCAGGCTAACTAGCATGTGGTGTCTTGCGCTGGCCTTGCCGGCAAATATAAATCCGCCAATCATCGGCAGGAACATTGCCGTCCACCACAGGGCCGCGCTGCGCCCTCCGGGAATGGCTGCCACTACCGTGCTGGTCACCACTTTCAGCGTCACCGCCGTGGTTCCCGAGCCCGGAACTACGACAGCGGGAGTAAAAGACGCGCTCGTGTTGCGCGGCAGGCCAGTGCAGGCAAAGGTAATGGGCGCGGTAAATGTCCCGCCGAGAGAGGAAAGCTGCAAAGTATAGGTTGCCGTTCCTCCCTGATTTACGGTCACGGTTGCCTGTGGCAGGTTAATCACAAAGTCAGGCAAAACGGTCAGGCCGATGTACGTCGTGTGCGCCGGACTGCCATTCTGGTCATGCGTGTCCACGCTTATGCTGTAGTTGCCGGCGGTGGCGGTAGATGGAACTTTTACCGTGAGCGTTACGTCGTTGCTGCTTACGTTGGTCAGAAACACGGCATTGGAACTCAGGCTGCATCCCGCGCCGGCCAACTGGCTCGCGCCGCAGTTCACGACCACAACGCCTTTATATGTGTTCAGAGCAGTCAGCGTTAGCCGGGCATTAACTGTGTCTCCCGGATGAGCGCTCAACGTCTCCGGAGTAAATTGCGCGCCATAATCCGGCTCGTTTTTCACCGTAAGGGTCACTGACTTCGTTTTTGCCGCCGGAGCGCCTGCGGTCGTCGCGGAGATGGTCACCGGGAGCGCGGTCGTCTTCGGCGTAGTTATCAGCGTCGAGATTGTCATGGTCACCGCGCTCGTGCCGGAGGAGGTGAACGTGACCGCGTTCGAAGGATAGAAATTGCACTTGGCTCCGCTGGGCAGGGTACTGCAGTTGAGGTTGACCGCGCCGTTGAATGAGCCTTCCGCTTCGACTTCCAATCCGAGCGTCTGTGTGCTGGAGCCGTTGTTGGCGATCAGCGCCACCGGAGTCGGTGTTCCCGGAGCGAATTCCAGGCCGAAGTCCACCACGTGCAGGCTTCCCGCCGCGCGGTGCACGATCGTACCCGGCTCTGTACCTGTGGCCAGGATGTTCAGATCAAAATCGTGCACACGGGCGTGACGCGCCGTTACTGCGTAGGATGTGCCTCCGCGGGTGGGCGTAACCGTCTCTCCCGAACACACCTCGGGCAGCGCGCTGGCCTCGCAGGAAAGCGTTACCGGGCTGCTATAGCCGTACATCGAGGTCAGTTCGCCGGTGAAGCTGCCCGTCTGGCCGGGAAATACCATGAGCACCGGATTGCTCAGCGAAATGGAATAGTCCGGTCCAGGAGAGGCGAGCACCAGTTCCCAGGCGCCGCGGCCGTAAGTGGCAGCGCGCAGCAGCTTCAGCGCGGCCGATTTGAACATGGCCAACTGAGTTACCGGAACAGTGGGTAGCATGCCCCCGCTTGCAGTGCCCACTTCCTGCCAGTTCACGGCACCACCTCTCGAGAGGTCAGCGGAAAACACGCCCACATCGGTGCCGGCATAAATCAGAGAGCGGTTGTCGGGGTCAATCAAAAGCGAATCGGCGGGCGCGTCGGGCAGGTTGCCGGTCACATCCGTCCAGCTCAAACCGGCATCGGTCGTTTTCCACACATGCGGCACGCCAAAGCCCATCACGCTGGCATACGCTGTCTTGCCCGTGTTGTCGGCAGAATCAGGCATCAGGCTGGAAATGGGGTAGCCCGTTTCGGATGGCGTCGCCTCATACCAGCTCTCAGGCCCGGCGGCGGCATTTGTGGTTGCGAAGATCCTGCCCGCCGTGGTGCCCGCGTAAATGACGGGAGAGCCCTGCGCTGCCACCGGCGTTCCCCCAATGGCCAGCGACGAAACGATGTTCTCCTCGGCCCCGCTGCATGCCGTATCCGATCCAGTATCGAAGTTGTAACTGAGCGCGGCAAAGGCGCCGCCATCATTGTTGCCTCGCCAGACCCGGCATGTGCCCACCACCATTCGTCCGCTCGACTGCGGATCAAGCAGGTAAGGAGTGGCAAACCCGCCTGCGTCGCCGCCCAGGGTGCTGCTGCTGACCACCGCCTGGAAATCCTGCGCCGTGCAGTCAATCCCCAGCGTGCAGCTTTGGATGGTCACTCCGGCGCCGCCTGTGAACCACTGGCTGGTGCTGCTGGGACTGATAGCCGTGCGCTCACCCTCACCCCCGTTGACCGCGATCCAGGTGGTGCCGTTGCTGCCCGAATGGCTGACGTCGGTGGCGGCGGAGCCGTTCGTTTGCGCCCCGGCCAGCAGCGTGCCCGCTTCCGTCGGATGTGGCGCCAGTGACGCCAGCGAGGTGAGGGACCCCAGCGTTGCATTCAGGCTTTGAAAAGCATTGGGCGTTCCCCCGCAAGCGCCCGAAATCAAGTCGAAGCCGTTCAGGGCGCGGTACACGCCTCCATCGTTGCCGAAATACATCACCGCATTGCCGTTGCTGGCCAGCGCGAAGCTGATGGCATGCTGGCTGGGATGCACGTGTGCCGGCGAACCTGACGGCACGCACCCGTAAGCATGTGTCAGGTTGATAAAAGGACGATTGGCGCACGTGGAGTTCGTGCTGCTGATGCTGCACTTATAGATATTTGTTGAGCCCGCGTAAAGTTCGGTCACCCCGGCTCCGTTGGGCACCGCCGCCAGTTCCAGGCTGTACCAGCCCTGCTCGGCCGCGCCGCAGCCGTCAAAATCACCGCAATTTTCAATCCCACTTTCAGAAACTGCCGTCCAGCTGCTGCCCCCGTCCGTGCTTTTCCAGATGCCCTGGTCGGCGAAATTGCCCACGCTCGGATCGCCCGAAATGTACCAGGCATACATCTCGTTTTTCGTTGGGTGAACGGCGATCTCTCCGCGCAAAATGGGACAGGTTGAAACTCCGCTGGCGGGGCACGCGGTAACGCTTAGTGTGCTGCCCCCGGGTTGATTGGGCAGGCGCGTCCAGTTCACCCCATCGCTTGAGCTGTAAATCCCATGCCAGGCCATGGCCGCAAAGAATTTGCCCGCAGCTGGGTTGTAGGCCACATCGGTGATACTGCGCTGGATTGCGCTGGCAGTGCCGTCTTTGACCACGGCGGCGTGCCAACTCGCCCCATAATCGGTGGAGTAGTAAAGGCCTTGCCCAGTGTTGCCGCTGCCCGGATAGAAGGTGAAGTTGCTGGCTCCAGCCACAACCTGGTTGGGGTGGCCGGGGGAGAAAACAATTCTGCTGAAGCCCAGGCCGGCAAACGGGGCGTTGCCGCCATCCGCGGCAGTGATCAGGTTCCAGTGAGCGCCGCCGTCGCTGGAGCGCAAAATACCCAACCCATAGTAGGAATCCAGCGCCAGGTTAGGCTCCCCGGTCCCTACCAGGATCAACTGTGCATTTTTGGGTTGTACCGCGATGGCTCCGGTAGCGAGTGTAGCCTGCTGCTCGGTGAGCGGGGTCCAGTTGACCGCCCCGGCATCGCTTGCGGCCGCGTTGGTGGATTTCCAGACTCCGCCGCCGGCTCCGCCAATGTAAACGGTGTTCCCGCTGGCGTCGTTGGGATCTACGGCGATGGCCGTCACTCGTCCACTTACCGGTCCATAGTCCTGTTCGCCCAGGCTGCCACTGGCGTTCGAGAGCAGGGGCGCAGGACCCAGCGATGACCAGGAATTGCCGCTTGGCGATGAAGCAGTGAAGACCGCATACCCCGACACCGTCTTACGCCGCAGGCTGAGTTTCTGCTGGTAGGCGCGCTGCAGAAGCGTGGCCGCCGGTTCGCGTGCGCTCTTGCCTCGCGGCAGTCGTCCCCGTCGAAACGACATTTCCTGTCGCAGGCGCTCCTGCGCGCCCGGTCGGCGGGACTGCGCGGGCAGTATTTGCGGATGGGCTGAAGCGTCGAATATCCAAAGCGCCAGGAGGAGAAGGACCACTTGGCGCACGAAGCAAAGAACCACCGGGGCACACCGCGACATAAGCGCTCCTCGGGGGTCCCGGTTTGCCCTTAGTGCTATTGAAAGTATGTTGACGCCGCGCCTTGCCCGTCAATCAAATAGCGGCTTAATTTGCCCCTGCTTTTCCCATTACGGATACAATCACAAGTCGCTGTGACTATCCCTACAAAAGCCGCGCTGCTGGCCTTAATTCTCTGTTGGTTGTGCCTGCGCCCAGCCAGTGTCTCTGCCGGCGAGCTAACGGTAGCTGCCGCCGCCGACCTCAGCCCCGTCCTGCAGCCCATTGCCCGCACCTTTCGGCGCGAGACCGGCAACGCCGTTCGCCTCTCCTTTGGCTCCTCGGGGGATTTCTTCAACCAGATTCAGAATGGCGCGCCCTATGACGTTTTTCTCTCCGCCGACCGCGGCTACCCGGAAAACCTGGTCAAGCAAGGATTGGCCGATCCTGATTCTCTGCGCACCTATGCGGAGGGCCGCCTGGTGTTGTGGGTGCCCAATAATTCCCACCTCGACCTCGAGCATCAGGGAATGCGGGCGCTGCTTGATACCTCAGTGCGGAAAATTGCCATCGCCAATCCGCAGCATGCGCCTTATGGCCGGGCTGCCGTAGCTGCCATTCGTTTTTACAGGCTCTATGACAAAATCTCGGACCGCCTCGTGCTGGGCGAGAACGTGGGCCAAGCGGCGCAGTTTGCTGAGTCCGGCAACGCCCAGGTGGGCATCATCGCGCTGGCCCACGCCCTGGCGCCCAGCGTGCGCCCGCTGGGCCGCTACTGGATAATCCCAGCGGATTCTTATCCTGCCTTGGGGCAAGGCGCGGTCATTGTCTCCAAATCCAAAAACAAGGCGTTGGCAACGCAGTTCCTCAAATACCTTGCCGGCTCCGAGTCTCAGGCGATATTTCGCCAGTTCGGGTTCGTGGCCCCAGAAAAGGAGCGCTGAATGGACTGGCAAGCCTTCCTTCTCACGGTGAAGCTCGCGGTGCTTGTCACCTTGATTCTGCTGCTGCTGGGCCTGCCCATCTCTTACTGGCTTACCTACTCGCGCCGGCGCTGGAAATTTCTCGTCGAGGCCGTGGTCGGCATGCCCCTCGTGTTGCCGCCTACCGTACTCGGTTTCTACATTCTGCTGGCGCTGGGCTCCAAGAGCCCCATCGGGCGCTGGTGGGAATCACTCACCGGCCACACCTTGGCCTTCACCTTTGAAGCGCTGGTCATCGGCTCGGTGGTGTACAGCCTGCCCTTCACCGTGCAGCCGCTGGCGGCCGCCTTTTCTACTGTGGACCGCAAATTCGTTGCCGCCTCCGCTACTTTGGGCGCCTCCCGCCTGCGCACCTTTCTGCGCATTATCCTGCCGCTTTCCGTTTCCGGCCTGCTCACCGCCATTGCCCTGACTTTCGCCCACACCATGGGTGAATTCGGCGTGGTGCTCATGGTGGGTGGCAACATTCCCGGTGTCACTCGCACCGTTTCCATAGACATTTATGATCAGGTCCAGGCCACCAACTATGCCTCCGCCAACCAGACTGCGCTGGTGCTGCTGGCCATCTCCTTTGTGGCCCTTTCCCTGGTGTACGCTTTGAATCGCAGCGTGTGGGCGATATGGCCGTGGAGGTAGTCAAACGCGGTGAGCGGTTGGCAGGGGTGCCCGAGGCCCCCGCCGGCGGTGTGCCCACGGGCCTGAGCGCGCGTATTCAGAAGCGCCTTCGTCCTAACGGCAGCCGCGAATTCCTGCTTGACGTACAACTTGAAATGCCGCCCGGAATCACCATTCTTTTCGGCGCTTCCGGCGCCGGCAAAACCACGCTGCTCGACTGCCTGGCCGGGCTGCTTGAGCCCGACGCCGGCCACATCGCGCTTCGCGGCCGCGTCCTTTTCGACAGGACCGCGGGCGTCAGCCTCCCCACCCGCAAGCGCTGCCTGGGGTATGTCTTCCAGGATTTAGCCTTGTTTCCTCACCTGACGGTTGAAGCCAACATCCGCTACGGGCTGACAAAACTCCCTGCTGAGGAGCAATCCCACAGAATAACCGCCATTCTCGAATCCTTGCGGGCCCCGCACCTGCGGAAACGCTACCCGGGAGAAATTTCCGGAGGTGAGCGCCAGCGCGTGGCCCTGGCTCGCGCCCTGGTCACCGACCCCGAGCTGCTGCTGCTGGATGAGCCCCTAGCCGGCCTGGACGCTCCCACCAAGTCAGCCATTGTGGACGACCTGCGCGCCTGGAACCGCGCTCACCAGATTCCGGTTCTCTATGTGACCCATGATCGCGGCGAGGTCTTTGCGCTGGGCGAGCGCGCGGTTGTGCTCGAAGCCGGCAGGCTCATCGCCCAGGGCACGCCCCACGAAGTGCTGAATGCGCCGCGGCAGGAAGCGGTCGCGCAGCTCGCCGGCTTCGAAAACATTTTTGACGCCACCGTGGAGTCCACCCATGAAGCCCAGGGCACAATGACCTGCCGCCTTGCCCGCACCGCCGTGAAGCTGGAAGTCCCGCTCAGCCGTGTGGCTCCCGGTGAGGCTGTGCGGGTGGCAGTACGCGCGGGCGACATTCTGCTAGCCACCACTCGCCCCCACGA
>DATEGM010000003.1:0-3835 GCA_035280085.1 Terriglobales bacterium | reverse complement strand
CGCACAGAGGAAGACAATTGTGTTGTTCTCTGCAGTCGTCGCGGTCTAGTTGCCTTCGCCGCGATAAGAATTTCTTAGCAACGTAATATTTGTTTAGCCTTGTCATCCTGAGCGCAGCGAAGGACCTGCTTCTGGGTTTTTATTTTGTCATCCTGAGCGCAGCGAAGGACCTGCTTTTACACCAGTTTCCTCTGTGCCCTCTGTGTCCTCTGCGGTGAACAAGAGGTTTTCAGGAAATAGAACGTGCGGTGGCTTGCTCCGCCGGCTCTCCCCCCGCCGCCGCCTGCGCAATAATCAACTGCCGTGCCTCCACTCGTAGCGCCGGCAGCCGCCGCCAGAACACCGCCGCTCCTGCCAGGCATGCCACCGCTCCGATGCTCACGGTAAGCGGCGAGCCCAACCGGTCGGCCAGAACCCCGGCAAACAACGCCCCCAGCGGCGCCATGCCCATGAACATCATGGAATAGACCGCCATCACCCGCCCGCGCAATTCGTCCGGCACCATGGCCTGGATGAGCGTGTTGGAGGAAGCCATCTCCACCATCATGGCCATGCCTACCGGCACCAGCACCAGGGCCGAAAGCCAGAACACATGCGACCAGGAAAACACGATCAGCGTGATGCCAAAAGCTGCCGTGGAAACCGCCACCCAGGTGCCCAGCCCGCGAATGCCTGACTTGGCGGCTAGCATCAGCGCGCCAATCAGCGCCCCTACTCCGGTGGCGCCCATCAGGATGCCCAGCCCGCGCGCCCCGCTGTGCAGAATTTTGTCTGCAAAAATCGGCATGAGCACCGAATACGGCATGCCCACCAGACTCACCAACCCCAGCAGGAGCAGCAGGTCGCGGATGGGCAGGGTGCGGCGCACGAAGCGAAATCCCTCAATGATGTGCTCCAGCGGCGAACTCTCCCGCGAACGCCGCACAAAGTCCACGTGCATCAGCAGCAGGCCCACAATCACCGCGATGTAGCTCACGCCGTTGGCGAAAAAGCACCAGCCCTCCCCGATGCTGGCCACCAGAATTCCCGCGATGGCGGGGCCGATGATGCGCGCTCCGTTGAACATGGAGGAGTTGAGCGCGATGGCGTTCATCAGGTCTTCCTTACCTACCATTTCCACAATGAACGCCTGCCGCGCCGGAATATCGAAGGCATTCACCACCCCCAGCAGTGCGGCCAGCACCATGATGTGCCACACCTGCACTACCCCTCCCAGCGTCAGGGCGGCAAGAATCAACGCCAGCACCATGGAGGCGGTTTGCGTTCCAATGACCACGCGGTGCCGATTGTGCCGGTCCGCCACCATGCCTCCGATCGGGGCCAGCACAAACACCGGGATCTGCGAAGCAAAACCAACCGTGCCCAGCAGCAGCGACGAACCGGTAAGCCGGTAGACCAGCCACGCCTGTGCAATGTTTTGCATCCACGTGCCGATCAGCGAAATGAGCTGCCCGCCAAAAAACAGGCGGAAGTTGCGGTGGCGCAGCGAACGCATGGCCAGCGCCAGCCGCGAAGGCGAGCGGACGCTCACAGCGTCGCCGGCGTTTTGGTCTGGGTTTCCGCTAATTGCCATCGCATTGAATGTAGATGTTCTATCTTAAATGCGGGCAGGCTGGCGCCTACTAGAGCTGGTCTTAAAATGGCTTTCGGAAGGGCACAGCCTGCCCTGAGCGAAGCCGAAGGTGGGAGACGCAGGCCACCGGACCAGTGGGCTGGTTGTTCCGTTAACCGCATAGTAACCTCTTCGCAATTTTCATTTGTTGCTTTTCTTCCCGCGCGGATGAGGGTAAGCTTCTGCTGGCCGACCCGCCCGGGTCGGGCCCGTGCCCGCAGGGAGAGTGCCCATGAGTTCTTCTCCAGTTCAGCACGAACGTCGCGCCGCACAGCGTTTTCCTTTCCAGATTCCGGTCACCCTCCGCCTGGGCGGCGGGGTCGAATGCCGCGGCGTCACCCAGGACGTGAGCGCCCGCGGAGCCTTCATTCTTACCGATTCCGGGGTGGCGCCCGCCGGGAGTGTGGAATTCACCCTCGTGTTGCCGCCCGAAATCACGCTCACCGAAAGCATGCGCGTGTGCTGCCGGGGCAAGGCGTTGCGCGTGGACGGACCCGGCCTGGGCGCCAAGTTCGGAGTAGCGGTGATGGTGGAACACTACGAATTTCTGCCCGAACCGCGCGTTGAACCGCGTCCCGTGGAACGCGCTGCCGCGGCTGGCGCCGATGACACTGAGGATGGCCGTTCCTATGGCGCCCGCAGCTATCCCTGGCGTGCCTGAACAAGGTTTACCCGAGTTCGCATTTACCTGGGCATGCGACCAACAAAAACTGCGAGCTTACTCACCTATTTTTGGCACGAGTCGCTGACCATCCGCACATCTGTAATTGTCATGTGGCCGTGCTCAGCACGTTGCTTTACGGCTCCCGTATCGGCCCCTGCCTGCTTGGCATCTTCCTTTAGGTTGTGAGCCTTGGCATGAGACACAACCCCCGTAGCGGCAACCGTGTGCCCCAAATGGCCAGCGAGCGTGACTTTGTCACTCCGCACTTCCCAAGTGCTTCCGTCATTTGCTGTAAGCAAAAACTCATTTGCGTTGTCGCCTTGCGACAAGCAGCCAGTGATTGTTCTCACATTGGATTTTGAATTGGATTGACTGCTCGCGTCTTGCGCAAGAACCCAAGACGTGCACAGTGCAATCAGCGCTCCACACAGCACGAGTTTCGTCTGCATACATCCTCCTTCTGGGCACCTATGATGCTGGCGTAAACAGCAGAAGTTGCAGAGTGTTGCCGGGCGCAGGTGCTCTGTGGCGCAGTGATGACGCTGGGTCCGCAGCCCTTCTCCTCCCAAGGGGCAGCCGCGCCATAACTTAGGTTGAAGCGAGACACCAACTGTGATTTTTAAAGGCTGAGCGAGATGCGGGTTACCAGCCCCGGCTGCTGCAGCCGGGTAAACCGGGCCATGGCGTCGGTAAGCGTTTCATAGCGGTCGGCCACGGCGGAGGGAGAAAGGCGCAACCCGGGAAAGACGAGGTTCAGGTAAAGCTTCAGCAGCGCAAAAAATGCATACAGGCGCATGCGAATGGAGGTATCCACCAGTTTGCGGCCTGCCTCTGCCAGGTGCGGATCGCCGCTCCGCTGCGCCGCTTCCCCCAGGCGCAGCAGGATAGCCGCGTTTCGTAAAGCTTCCTGGACGTACGCGATCGCGGCCCGCATCCGCTGCCGCTGGATGCTCCTGAATTCTCTTGCCGGCAGCTGCCGGCGCAGATAGTCCTCTTCCTGGGTAGACGTGAGATTGCGGAATGCTTCAATGTCAATGGCCGTGGTCCGGCCTTGCAGGTCAACCAATGTGGAAATGCTGGTTGCGGTTTGCCCCCGCGCCGCCCGGGCCAATAGCCACAGCGCGACCGCCACCAGAACAACAAGTACCGCGGTTATGATCATCTGCTCTTTCTAATTTCAACTACTTGCACAATCATGGAAAGCCATGAGCGCTCCGGTTCGGAAGCGCTATCATTTCTGGGGGACTGCACGGTTGCAAATGTTTGCCACCGGAAACCGCTCCCGCTCCCCTGTTCCGGAAGTCCTCTTCCGCTTCCGGCTTGGGCATGATAATGTGCTGCCGGCCCTATAAAAGCAAGAAAAATGGCCAAAAGTTCCAAATTCCGGAAAGCGGAACAAAAATGACTTTTCAGTCGCCCTTTGACGATTTTGTGCTTAATAGCCTGGCGAGAATTTCCGGCTTATTCGGCAAGCTGGACTACGTGGCGGGTCTTCGCCAGGGCGACGGGGCATATAGCCACTGGGGTTTAGCTCGCGTACACGGAGAATTGGCCGCCCA
>DATEGM010000002.1:0-4777 GCA_035280085.1 Terriglobales bacterium | reverse complement strand
TTGCGGGGCGAAACGAAGACGATAGAGGACAATCGCAGGCAATCGTCCCGTAACAAGATGCGAGCCCAAGACATCGAGGACAATCGCCGACCATCCCCCGGGAATAACGCGCAAGCCCGAAGGGCGAAACAGAATTTAGCCCAGGGCGTAAGCCCTGGGTAAAGACCGCAATAGGACTCAAGTCCCGGAGGGGCGGCACAGAACGCCGCTTAGTGCCTAATCAGCCACATCACCCAGCCAGCGGCGATGACGCCCCCGATGAACATGGCAAAACAGTAGGCGCCGTAACGTACCTGGTCCCGCATGCCTTCCCGCTGGGTAATGCCGAAGACCACGGAAGCGAACACCGCGAATAGAAGCGCGGCGGTGAAATGGGAGAGAGCCAGGCCGGTCATTTCTTTTTCCCTATGGCGATGTGGTAGGCGTCCACCGCCGCGATGAAGTTAAGCAGCCCGGCCACGATGATGAACTTGGTGCCGTAGTCGGCGGTGGCGTGTTGGATCATGCCCTGGCCGTAGTCCATGGCCCGGCTCACGATGTAGAGTCCGCCCGCACCCACGTCGCCGATGAAGCCTAGGATATCCAGTACCTCGCCGCTGTTGGGCTGGTAGACGTGGCCATTCATGGCCAGCCCGAGGAGGTACATGGCCACAATGCAGACCATCAACAGCAGGCCGCGGATCCAGCGCTTCTGCGCCAGGTGTCCGGCGCCGGGAATGAGCCAGCCGACGGCGGGCGCCACCACCGCCATGGCAGTTAAAGGCTGCGGGCTGGAGCGTTCCAGCTCCGCGGTTGCCGATTTCGATCGCGAAGTCGCCATCAGATAGTCACAATCTCTTTTTGAATTTTGCCGGTGACCTCCGCCGAGCGGTCGCGCACCAGCATGTTGATTTCGCTGCGCACGCCCCACTCAGGAAAGTAAATTCCGGGCTCAATGGAAAAGCAGCTGTTGGGCAGCACCTGGCGTTCGTCGTGGACTTCCAGGTTGTCCATATTGGCGCCGTTGGCATGCACCTCGGTGCCAATGGAGTGCCCGGTGCGATGAATGAAATACTCCCCATAGCCCCGGGAAGTAATGTGCTCGCGGGCGGCCTTGTCCACTTCCCAGCCCTGCAATTTGCGTCCGGAAGCCACGGCTGATTTCACCGCATTGATGCCGGCATCGCGCGCGTCACGCACAATCTCAAAAATTTCTCGCTGGCGTTCGGAAGGCGCCGGAGCGACCACTCCCGTCCAGGTGATGTCGTAATAGACGGCGTCGGCCCGGTCCTTCTTGCCCCAGATGTCGAGCAAGATGAAGTCACCCGCCTTGATGTCGGCGGAGCGCTCCGCCGTCGGCTCGTAATGGGGGTCACCGCTGTGGGCGCCCACGGAAACATTGGGAGGGTCCTCGGTGACGATATGCTCCCGGCGAAAGGCTTCCATCAGCCATTGCTGCATCTCGTACTCGCTGGTACCGCTCTGCCGCGCCCGCCGGCCCACTTCCGGCCAGAACGCAGTCACAATGGAATCAATCGCATCCCGCGCCTCGAGATGGCTGCGCATCTGGTCCTCGGTCAAGGTCGCCTCGAAGCGCGCCACCAGGTCGCCGGAGCTGACTACGTTCTTGCCAAAGCTGCGCACCAGGTCTACGGTGCCCGCGTCCACCATGGAAACCAAAAACACCAGGTTGTCAGGCGAGTACTGCATGGCCACGTTCTTGTAGGGGCCCAGCATGGCCTTGAGCTTCTCGAACAGCTCCTGCCAGGCCGAATACTTCTCCTCCTTGCCGGAGAGCGAGGTAAGGTGATGGGGCTCAATGCGATGGGTAAGCTTGGCGGGCTCACCGTGCGCCGGAATAACGTAATACCAGCGGCGCGTCACCATGGTGCCGCCGGGCAGGCCCAGCACCCGGTAGGCAATGGGATCGCGGTGATGGTGGTCGTAGAAGAGCCACGCATCAATGCCTTGCTGGCGCAGCTCCTCCTGAATTGCAGGCAGGTTCATTGGACGTAAAAACCTATTCTAAACAACCCTGGCGGGTTTGCGCGAATCTTGCCGGGACCCTGGCGGCGTATTCCAGGCGTCATTGAACCGCCAGCAGGTAATTGGTAGCTTGGTAGTTCGTATCTGGCCATCCAGCCAGACCAGACGCCGGTGGAAATCCTCGACCTCAGGCATTTTTCCTCAGCCGATTTGCGGCCCTTGCTGGAAGGGGAGGCGCAGGTGTGGTCGCGCCTGCTCGCCTGGGACTACCGCGGATCAGCGGAGATGATCCTGCGCTACGTGGATGCCAAGATTCTGCCGGGTTATGCCGCCATCGAACGCGGGCGAATCTTCGGCTACTCATTCTTTGTATATGAAGGCAGCAAAGGGGTAATTGGGGATCTGTTCGTCGGCGGCTGCAACGGCGCGCACGCAGAAAACAATGGTACACATGCGATTGAGGTCCGCCTCCTTACCCACGTAATTGAAACTTTGCAACGCTCCCCCGGCATTCACCGCGTGGAAGCGCAGCTGCTGGTGCATGAGACCGGCGCCGTCTCGCGCCCGTTCCTGGACCAGGGGTTCCGCCGGCATCCGCGTTTGTTCATGGTGCTGCCGCTGCGCACGACGGCGGCAACAACGGCCAAGCTGCCGGCGGATGTCGAGATTCGCCCCTGGACGGAGCACGACTACCAGGCAGCCGCGGCGGTGATCACGGCTGCTTACCGCGGGCACATAGATTCCGAAATTAACGACCAGTACCGCAGCCTGAGCGGCTCGGTGCGTTTCCTCAACAACATCGTGCGCTTCCCGGGGTGCGGCGTCTTCGATGCCGAGGCGTCATTCGTAGCCGTACATCGTCCGACGCGCTCGCTGGTGGGGGTAATCCTTTGTTCGCGGGTGAAGCACGACGTGGGGCATGTGACGCAGGTGTGCGTGGTGCCCGAAATGCGCGGCCACGGGATCGGCGAAGTGCTGATTGCCGCCAGCACGCGCGCCCTGCGCCAGCGGGGCTTTGAGCTCCTCTCCCTCACCGTCACTAAGGGCAATGAGCGGGCCGTTCTTCTTTATGAGCGCCTGGGATTCTCCATCACCCGGGTCTTCGACGCCTTCGTGTGGGAAGGCTAGGATTTTGGTTGATCCGTTTGGCGAGCACCATCCATCCCCGCGAGTTGGACCTGCTACCCTAGGCGTGATGCCCGCCCTTGTGAAAATGCCGCTGGCCGTGCTACCTTGCGCGGTTTCGTTGGGCCCGCATCTCAGCTAGCCCCGAGGAGTCCTTATGAGCGCCCAAACCACCACTATCTCCCCCTCCGTCGGTGGTAAGAAGCACCAGCCCTTTGTTCCTCCCAGCATGCAGATGCGCGAGTTCTCGCTGCGCGCCCTGATCCTGGGCATGATCATGACCGCCATCCTGGGCTCGGCCAACGCCTACCTGGGCCTGCGCGCGGGCATGACCATTGCCGCCACCTATCCCGCCGCCGTCATCGGCATGGCGGTGTTGCGGCTACTTAAGGGCTCGGTGCTGGAAGAGAACATTGCCCGTACCATCGGCTCCATCGGTGAATCGGTGGCGGCCGGCGCTGTGTTCACCATTCCGGCGTTCGTACTGGCCGGCTTGTGGCCCGGTTTGGCGGGCAAGTACTGGCAATCGGTGGCGCTGATGATCATCGGCGGCACCCTGGGCATTCTGTTCGTCACCCTGCTCCGCCGGGTGATGGTGGAAGACCCCGAACTGCCCTTCCCCGAATCGGTAGCTGCCTCTGAAATTCATAAAGCCGGACAGCAGGGCGCCAAGGCCGCCAAAATCCTTTTCGCCAACATGGGATTCGGCGCGCTCATGTATTTCCTCTCCCAGATCAACCTGTTTTGGTACACGCGGCAGCTGCTGGTGAAGATTCCCTCCATGGCCAAAGGGCTCATTATTGGACGCGGTTCCACCGCCCCCAGCGTCGCTACCGGCGGAATGACAACCTTCACTTCCCCAGCCATCAGTCCCGCCTATCTGGGTGTCGGCTACATCATCGGCCCGCGCCTGGCCGCCCTGAACTTTGCCGGCGGGGTGGTGGCCTGGGGACTGCTGGTGCCGCTCCTAATCTATTTTCTCGGGCCCAACTTGCCCATGCCCGCGGGCAGCAATGCCATGGGGTACTGGGGCGGAATTGCCGGCGCGGTGTGGTACTCCATTGTTCGCCCCATAGCTGTGGGCGGCATGCTGGTGGGCGCCGGTTTCACCCTGTTCCGAATGCGCAAACAGTTAGGCCTCGGCATGGCCCGCGCCATCTCTGACCTGAAGAAGTCTGCCGCCGCGCACGAAGCGACTGACCGCACCGAGCGCGACCTGAATGCCAAAATCGTGTTCGCCGGCGTGGGCGTAGTGCTGCTGGCCATGATCGCTCTCTACTACTTCTTCATCGTCGGCGCCGGCAACCTGACCATGTCGAAAGTGGTGGGTGGGGCGGTGGTGGCTGCGCTGGTTATGGTTGTTCTCGGCTTCTTCTTCGCCGCCGTTTCCGGAAATTTGGTGGGCCTGATCGGCTCGTCCAACAACCCCGTGTCGGGCCTTACCTTGTGCACTCTGGTAGTGGCTGCCCTGCTCATGGTGGCGCTGGGCGTCTCTGGCGTCGGTGGCGTAGCCGCGGTATTGGGCGTGGCGGCCGTGGTCTGCGTCTCCTCAGCGGTAGCCGGCGAAATGCTGCAAGACCTTAAAGTCGGCCACATTCTGGGCGGCACGCCGTCCAAAATGCAGATTGGCGACCTGTTTGGCATTGCGGTTTCCGGACTCGTTTTGTTCTTCCCCCTAATGGTTTTA
>DATEGM010000001.1:0-10626 GCA_035280085.1 Terriglobales bacterium | reverse complement strand
GACAGGCGGAGTTTAGCACGGCAACTCCCGACGCGCACTACTTGCACGTACATGGCCGCTTGCCCGGCAGGGGCAGCCAACTGGTCAAGCACCTCCTGCACCGGCGGAGTTCACCTACAGCATTCCACAACCCAGCCCCGGAATTTGTGAGGCGGGTCACGCTGCAATGGTCGGCCAAAGGTCTGTGGTTGTTGTACACTGCCGCGTTCTCATGTTCTTGCGCCTCTCTCCGCTGCTGCTGCTCGCCACTCTTGCATCTGCCGCTGCTCCGCCGGGCATTCCGCGCGATCTGGCACGCCAGCGTGCGGCAGAAATTTTCAACCTGCGCTATCACATCTCCTTTACGCTGGCTCCGCATGCAGCCACCACCGCCGGTCACGAAGAAGTCACGTTCACTCTGAACTCGGCCGAACCCCTCCTGCTCGACTATCGCGACGGAACCGTAAGCCGCCTGACAGTGAACGGCAGCCCTCTAGCAGCCACCCCGGACAACGGCCACCTGTTGCTGCCCGCGGACAAGCTGCGTGCCGGGGAGAACACGCTGGTTTTGGATTTCACTTCCGCCGTGGCGCCCGCCGGTAAGCCCATCATCGGCTACGACGATAAAGACGACGGCAGCCAGTACATCTACACCCTGTTCGTGCCCATGGACGCCAGCATGGCGTTTCCCTGCTTCGACCAGCCCGACCTGAAAGGCCGCTTCACGCTGGAAGTTGTCGCGCCCCTGGAGTGGACCGTCATATCTAACACTGAGCCCAGAAATTCAGAGCCGGCAGGCGCCGGGCAGCAACGCACCGTGTTTGCCGAAACCCGCCCCATCAGCACCTACCTGTTCGCGTTCGCTGCTGGGCCATTTCGCAAATTGGAACGTACCGGTGTCCTCGATTTGCCCGGCCTCTACGTTCGAAAATCCAAGTGGGAGCGCGCCGAGAAGGAAGCCCCCGAGGTGCAGCAGATCGCCAAACAGGGCATGGCTTACCTTTCCTCCTACTTTGCCCAGCCCTTTCCCTTTCCCAAGTACGACATGGTGCTCATTCCCGGCTTCCCCTATGGCGGCATGGAGCATGCCGGGGCCACATTCCTGCGCGAGGAATCGGTGCTGTTCCGCACCGCGCCCACGCACAGCGACCTGCTGGGCCGCGACCTGCTCGTTCTGCACGAACTTACGCATCAGTGGTTCGGCGACCTCACCACCATGCGCTGGTTCGACGACTTGTGGCTGAAGGAAGGCTTCGCCCAGTACATGGCGTACCAGGCGCTGGATGCACTCAAGCCCAGCGAGCACATCTGGAAGCGGTTCTACGAGTCCATCAAGCCGGCGGCCTACGAAATTGATTCCACCCAGGGCACCACGCCTATCTATCAGGACATCCCCAATCTGAAGGACGCCAAGTCGGCCTATGGCGCCATCGTGTACGCCAAGGCGCCGGGCATGCTCAAACAGTTAGCTTTCGTGCTTGGGCCCGAAGCTTTTCGCGATGGCCTGCGCCTCTACCTGAAGGGGCACCTCTACGGCAACGCGGAGTGGAGCGACCTGGTTCATGCCTTCGAGCGCGTTTCACAACAGAAACTGGAACACTGGGCCGACATGTGGATTCGCCATCGCGGCATGCCCCAGGTGGACGTCAGTTGGTCCTGCGACAGTGGACGCGTCAGCCGGCTCTCGCTTTCGCAGCGCGACGTTCTCGGTGGAAATAATCTTTGGCCCATCGCCACCCAGGTGCTGTTGAGCTACGGCAATGCCGGGCCGGGCATCCGTTTCCGCGCTACCTTCGACACAGCAAGCGCAAGCTTCCGCCAGGCTGTGGGCAAGCCTTGCCCGCAGTACGTCTTCGCCAACGATCAGGATTACGCCTACGGCCGCTTTCTGCTCGACGCCTCCAGCCGGGTGGAGGTAGTGCGCCAGGTGGGCGACGTCCGCGACGTGTTTCTGCGCGCTCTGCTTTGGGGGTCGCTATGGGAGGGAGTGCGCGTAGCCGGCATCGAGCCGCGGCGCTTTGTTGCCCTGGCGCAGCTGTTGCTCCCGCGCGAACGCGATGAATCGCTGTTGCGCAGCACCGCCGACCACACCCTCACCGCGCTGCATCGCTACCTGAGTCCGGAAACGCGCAGCCAGTTCGTCCCTGCATTTGAGACCATGGCCGACGATCGCATGCTGCACTCCACCCAAGAGGACCTGCGCATCCTGTGGTTCCGGGTATTACGAGCCACGGCGGAAACTGCCGCGGGACGCGGCTATTTAAAAGATCTTCTGAACGGCAAGTTGTCAGTGCCCGGCGTGGAACTTCGCCAGCTCGACCGCTGGAACCTGGTCACGGCGCTGATCGCGCTCAAGGATTCCGATGCCGATGCGGTCTTTCGTGCCGAACAGCAGCGCGACCGCACCGGCGAAGGGCTGAAGTATGCCTATATTGCCGCAGCCGCGCGCCCCGACGTCAAGACCAAACAGCAGTACTTCGAGGACTACCTGCATGACCCTTCGCGCCCGGAAGATTGGATTGATGAGAGCCTGGATGCTTTCAACTACTGGAACCAGTCTGAGTTGACCCAACCCTACCTGAAGCCCGCGCTGGAAGCCCTGCCACAAATCAAACGCGAGCGGAAGATCTTTTTCCTGGTGGGCTGGCTGGATGCGTTCATTGGCGGACAGCAATCACCTGTCGCCCAGGCCGAGGTGCACGACTTTCTGCGCACCGCGGATCTGGACCGCGACTTGCGCCTCAAGATTCTACAGGCCGTGGATGAACTGGACCGCACCGTCCAGATACGCCAGAAATTCCCGCACTAGCGACTGACTTACGGAATCAGCTGTTGATTGCGCAAAAAAAAGGAAGCTCGAGGCATTCCTTTCTCGCGCCAAGAAGAAGTAAGTACCACCGGCGATAGAACTTGATCCCTCCTTTGTGGAAGCGTGCGGCTTTCAGCCGCACGAATTTAGGCAGGAAAGAGTCGGGCTTCAGCCCCGGTGCTCTGCCAATTTAGCCGAAGGGATCTTGCCCGACTCACCCAACTCCCGCGCCTTCCAACAGTCCTTCTTCGACGCGGTTCTTGCCCTTCGATTTGGCCTGATACATGGCTTGGTCGGCTGCGTGCACCAGGGTGCGGGAATCCACTATGGGGCTTTGCCCCAGACTGGCTCCCACAATGCCGATGCTGGCCGAGATTTGCAGCATGCCGGCGCTGCTGTTGATGGGCCGCGCGATGCTGGCGCGGATGCGTTCCCCCTGCTGCTGCAATGCGGGCGGCATGCAGCCGGGGGCAAGAACCAGAAATTCCTCGCCGCCATAGCGGCCCACGAGGTCATAGACACGCACCGCCTCGGCAATGCGCCGCGCTGAAGTGCGTAAAACCTCATCGCCCACCAGGTGTCCATGGATGTCGTTCACTTTTTTGAAATTATCGAGGTCCAGCATGATGATGCCCAGCGTTGTCTGCATGCGCGCCCCACGTTCGATTTCACGATCCAGGGCCTGCATGATCGCTCCCCCGTTCCACACGCCAGTGAGAGCGTCGTGAGTCGCCTCGAAGCGCAGCGCCTCCTGTGCTGCTAACAACTGCTCCTGGAGATCCAAAATGCGCTGCCCCACCTTCAAGCGGGCATGCAGTTCGGGAGCATCGAAGGGCTTGCTCAGGTAATCGTCCGCGCCTGCTTCCAGGCCGGCCACCAGGTCCTGTTTATCGGAGCGGGCCGTCAGCAGCAGCACATAGCGATATTGCTGGCTGGTTTGGCTCCGAAGCTTGCGGCACAACTCCGGCCCGGTCATACCCGGCATCATCCAATCCAGAATCACAAGCTTGGGAGCGCTTTCGGACTGCAGCAGTTCCCAGGCCTGCTGACCATTTTCCGCAATGGTGACACTGTAGCTCTGGCCCTCCAGCCAGCTTTGCAGCAGGACCCGAAACATGCGGTCATCTTCCGCGATCAGAATGGGCGTTTTGTCCACGACTAAGGAGCCGTTGCCGGCTCATCCGGCAGATTTTTAGCAGCGCGCCACCCGGCTGAGGCGATTGGGGCAAGGCACTGCCTTTAGCCTATTCTGCTTCGAAAGCAATAACTTGCGACTGAACGATGCCCATTTGAGAGGTGGATTCGGTACAGATCTGGGCCGAAATCAAAATGGGAACGGAAAATTCAGCGTCGGAGGGATCAGGACCTCAAGGCAATGTCGTAGTCCTTAATCTTCTTGTACAGCGAGCTGCGCCCGATACCGAGGCGCCTGGCGGCACTTTGTACCCGGCCATGCTCCTCCTGCAATACCCGGCGGATGTGCAGCTTTTCCAAGTCAGTCAGTGTCAGGCTGCCGGGGTCGGGGGATAAAAGGCTCATATCTCGCTCGAAAGTGAGGTGTTCGGGGCGCAGGATTGGGCCAAAGCCCAGCACCAGCGCGCGTTCCAGCACGTTACGCAGCTCGCGCACGTTGCCCGGCCAGGAGTATTCCTGCAGCAGCTTGAGCGCGGCCGGCGAGAGACTGGGGCACGCAAGCCCTGCCTTTTGGGCCGCCATGGCCAGAATGCATTCACAAAGCGCGGGAATATCTTCCGGGCGCCGCGAGAGGGACGGCAATAGCAGCCGGATGGTGTTGATACGAAAGTACAAATCGCTGCGAAATCTGTTTTCCTGCACCAGCTGATTTAAGTCCCCTTGAGTGGCTGCAATGAAGCGGATATCCACACTGCGGTCGTGCACATCCCCCAGTCGGCGAAATCGCCTTTTCTCCAATACGCCCAACAACTTAGGTTGGACTTTGGAATCTATATCTACCACCTCGTCAAGGAAGATGGTACCCCCGTCAGCGATCTCAAACAGGCCACTTTGGGCACTTGCCCCATTGAGGGCGCCTCTCTCGTGGCCAAACAGATCAGCTTCCAGTAACTCACATGATAATCCCGCACAGCTCACATCCACGAAGGGCTTATTGGCACGGGCGCTGTGGGCGTGCAGCCAGCGCGCCAGCACGCCTTTGCCGGTGCCGGTGGCACCCTGGAGCAACACCGGACTATCGCAAGCGGCTACTTTGCGGGCCTGCTCGGCAAATTCGCGAATCAAACGGCTGCTGCCCACAAAGGGGTCGGGAATCTCGAGTGTTTCCCTTCCGTTGCTCCCGGGCTTTAGGCCGCTTTCCCTCCCTTTGTGTGCTTTCAAGACGATCGCTCCGTCAAGCGACCGGGGCAAACTCGGGCAAGTAGCAGCCAAAGGGCTTGGGGCCCGCCGGGCGAGCGGTCTTCCATCAAAAACCTGGGCATGGGATGATTCCAAATTGCACCTGATCTGGTGCTTTGTAAATCCTTGATAGCACTGACATGATCCAGATGGATGGGTACTAACCCCTACATGACTACGGATGTGATTAGTACCCTTCCTGACTTCATGGAAGAGCCTCAAAAGGGGGCGAGGGCAATAGCCCCCTTGTTCTGCGCGCAGAACAAAAACCTGTGAATTGTTGAATTTACGGGCAACCCTGATACGGTGAACGGTTCACAGGCCAATGGACAAAATTCGCCTCCTGCTCGTGTCCGACTACCGGTTAACCCGCACCGGCCTTCGGCAAATGCTTGTTTCGGTTCCGGATTTTGAGGTGGCGGCGGAAACGGATAATCCCGGGCAAGCGAAGGAAATCGCACAGCGAACGGGCGCTAATGTCATCATCCTGGAGATCACAATCCCCGGCCCACACGGATTGCGTACCGCCGCCCAAATGGTGGAGGAGGTTTCAGGCGCCCGGGTGGTGGTGATCAGCAGCAATGAAAACATCACTTACGTGCGCTCCATGCTTACCGCGGGGGTGCTGGGCTATGTTCTGCGCAAAGCGAGCGATACGGAGCTATTCCTGGCTATCCGCAATGCATTCCAGGGGCGCCGGTTTATTGACCCACGGCTCAGCGATTCTCTGGCCGATGTGTTGCTGAACCGGACCAGCGGCAGCAATCGCGCGCCGGAGGGCCGCCTTAGCAACCGGGAACTGCAGGTACTGCGGGCCATCAGTCGAGGTTTTACCAGCCAGGAAGTGGCACAGCAGCTGCAACTTAGCACCAAAACCGTGGAGACGTACCGTTCCCGCATCTATGACAAGCTGGGGCTGAAGACGCGGGCAGATCTGGTGCACTATGCCATAGCCGTGGGCTTGCTGGAGATGGAGGATCCCATGGCTTAGACCCGTGCGGGCGTCAACAACCAAGTTGTCGAACGAGTTGGCTGCTCCAATTTCGGTCCGCAGAACAGCCGAGGCTTCCCCTAACCCACCCTTTGAGAACCATCTCCGCCAAAGAATTCCGTCGTTCGGAACATGGGCTTGAAGGAGCAATCCGGAAGCCCAGTTTTTCGGGGCTTTGCTGCCTTTGCAGCGAAGGTAGAATTGCCGGGAAGCCGTGTTTACAAGCCCATTTCGTTACGGTTTCCGAAATCCTTTCAAGTTTGCCCTCCCCGACGCCGGTGGGAGATTTGCCTTTGCCACAACCAGGTGTGCCCGGAGCACACAATTGCTTTTCGTTACGCTTTCCGAATTCCGGTAGCTGAAGGCAAAGCCATACCTGAGAGGCTCCTGACGTGGACAATCACGTCCGGTGCACATCGCACAAAAGGAGCCCAAAGTGAAGAAAGTAATCCGTATTCTGATAGCTTCCCTGTTGCTGGCCGGCTCGCTCTCCGTTTACTCGCTGGCCGATGGCCCCAGCCCCACTCCGTGCAGCCCAACCACCAGGGTTTGCGGGTAACCGTCCGGGGATAATCCCAGTTTGCCGATTGTGGGCCGCCGCCCGGAGGCGTTATGCTTTCCCGGCGGTGGCCCGCCATGTCTGTGCCTGCTTCCATCTCGTACGTCATTTGGGTGGCCGGTGGCCTCGGCAATGCTACCGCCTTGTGGCTGATTTTTCGCCGCCGTCTCCCGCGTGAGTTTCCATTGTTCTTCTCGTACCTCGCGTTTCATATCATTGAAGGCGCTGTCTCTGTACTCTTTTACTACCGTTTTGGCAGGTACTCGTGGCCATACCTTTACGAATGGTGGGCAGCACAAGGTATCGGCATAGGGCTGCGTTTCGGGGTCATCTGGGAGATCTTTTCGCACGTGTTCCGGCCCTACGAGGGGTTGCGGCATGCCGGCGCGCTAGCGTTTCGCTGGGCGATCGTGCTGCTGTTGGTGGCGGCGATCATCGCCGCCGTGGCGGGGCCAGCCCATGAACCAGATTTTGCCCGTAATCTTGCCCTGAAAGGTGCGGTGGTGCTGGAGCGCAGCCTGGACGTAGTGCAGTGCGGCCTGCTGGTGCTGCTGTTCCTGTTCGCCTCATATTTTGCGTTGACCTGGCGCAACTACGTCTTCGGCATTGCACTGGGATTTGGCGTGATGGCCAGCGTGGAACTGCTGGCGGCTGCGCTGGCAACGCAGTTCCTTTCGGTGTCGGATGCGGTCCTCAATTCACTGCCGCGGATCGCGTACGCGGTGGCAACAATCATCTGGGTGATCTACCTGGCTCGGCCCGAACCTTCCCGACCGAACCTCACAGCATTGCCACAGCACGACCTGGAGAAGTGGAACCAGGAGCTACTGGAGTTGCTGCATCGCTGAACGGGCTTAAATTCCTACCGAAGCGGCCTTTTCCTGGGAGGTGTGGGCCAGCACTTGGGGAATGGCGTCGGCGGTGATGGGGCGCGAGTAAAGATAGCCCTGAGCCAATTCGCATCCGAGGAGCTGCAGTTGCTGGGCCTGAGCCTGGGTTTCCACGCCTTCCGCCACTACCCGCAAACGAAAGTTATGAGCCAGGCTGATGATGATGCGCACCATCTCGCGGCTGGCCTGGTCACTTTCCATCTGAGAAATGAAGCTGCGGTCAATTTTGAGGGTGTCTACGGGAAAGCGCTGCAAGCGGCTGAGTGAAGAGTAGCCGGTACCAAAGTCGTCAATGCTAAGGCGAACACCCAACGCCTTCAATTCCGTCAGTACGCCACTGGCCTTGTCCGCGTCGCCCATGGCGATGGTTTCCATAATTTCCAGTTGCAGGCAGGAGGGAGGCACCCCGGTCTGGCGCAGAGTAGCGGCAATTTCCCGAGCCAGGTCGGGGTGCTCAAACTCGCGAGCCGATACGTTCATGCTCATGGAGAGGGGCGGGGCGAAAGCAAACTGTCCCTGCCAATGGCGAAGATGCTCACAGGCCTGGAGGAGCAATCCGCGATTCATTGGCAAAATAACGCCGGTTTCATTGGCCACGGCCACGAATTCCCCGGGTGGGACGAGGCGGTCACCCTTCTGCCAGCGGACAAGCGCTTCAAAACCCACAATCCTGCCCCCAGGCAAGGCCACGATGGGCTGGTAATGGTTGAGGAATTCGTTCCGCTCCAGGGCCTTGCGCAAGTCGGTTTCCAACTGCAAGCGCTTGACAGCGTTGGCATGCATGGCGGAGTCGAAGACCTCGCAGCGGGCCTTGCCGGCGCGCTTGGCGCGATACATGGCGATATCGGCGTCACGCAGCAATTCCTCAGCGCCGTTGTGGGGAGTAGTGCTGAGCGCAATGCCCACGCTGGCGGAGATCACAATCTCCTGGCCGTTGATGGTGAAAGGGGCGGCGAGCCTGGTTGTGATGCGTTCGGAAACGCGAATGGCGTCGCTGGCGTCGCGAATATCGTAAAGGAGAACAGTGAATTCGTCGCCGCCGAGGCGGGCGAGGGTATCATCGTCTGCGGTGGTCTCAGCCTGCAAACTGGGCGCCGGGCGGGAAACGGTGTCGTCGCGCCGCAAAGATGCGGTCAGGCGCTGCCCGATCTCAATGAGAAGCTGGTCTCCAGCGGTGTGACCCAAACTGTCGTTATAAAGCTTGAATTCATCCACATCAATAAAGAGCACGGCAAATTTATAGCTGGGATGACGCTTAGCCAAGTTGACCACGTGCTGCAAGCGGTCGAGGAAGAGAGCGCGGTTGGGCAGGTCGGTCAAGCCGTCGTGAAAGGCGTTGTGCACGAGCATCTGCTCAGCCCGTTTGCGCTCGGTGATATCGCGGTTAACAATGACCAGTTTTTCGGTGTCGCCCCTGGCATTGCGGATGGGGCTGGCGGTGGATTCCAAGATGCGCCAGGAGCCGTCCTTATGGCGAATGCGGTATTCCAGGGGCTGTCCGCGGCCGGTGAGGCGGGCTTTCTCGGCGGCTTCGATCACGCGGGGGCGGTCGTCGGGATGAATCTGTTCCAGGGCCGAGGTCTGCTGCAACTCTTCGGCGGAATAGCCAAGAACCTTCTGATACGCGGGGCTGTTATAAAGGCGCCGCCCGTCGCTATCAACCAGGGCGATCATATCGGCCGCATTCTCGCTGATCAGGCGGAAAAGCTGGTCGCGCTCGGCCAACTGCCGGCGGATGCGGTGCAGTTGCAGGTGCTGATAAACGGTGTAGATGTCGAACAGAAGCACGAGGGCGGCGAGACCCCGCACCCATTCCTGCAGATCTCTCCAATAATCCGCGCCCACCGCGACATGGAACCAGGGAAAAGTAAAAGAAATGATGGCAAAGGTGAGCAGGAGGGTGACACCCACAGCAAAGCCCCACAGCCACCATTCCCGGCCCTCGATCTGCCGTAGTTGAAGAAGGCCCCGTTCAGAACGGGCGGAGTCCACCGGCCATACGGGTTGGTCCTTCGGATTCATGAGGCTAGGGTGATTCTATGCGGTTAAAACGAGGTGAAAAGTTACGAAGGTCAAGCGAACTGTTGATACGGGAAAGCACAAGTAGGGTCAAGAGCGGCGCCGGATTCGGGGCAGGAATCCTGTTATTGGAATAGGCGGGGTGACGAGGCTGAAGAAGTAAATACATAATGACACTCGTTTCAGGAACACTGTAAGATGCGCCTACCCTCTTTTCGGAATTCTTGCGTACGGAGCGGTAGCTGAGTGGCCAGGTACGTCGGTTATTGGCTTGAGTGCCACAACCGGAAGTGCGGCTTTCCAATCCGCGTTCCCCATCCTGCTTCGAAGTTGGATAAAAAATACGGCACATTTCACTTTGCCTGCCCAGTTTGCCTTCACGTTAACAATTACAGGGGAAAGGACTTGCGAAAGGTGCGGTTCTGCTCGCCTGACCCCTATCGGGCAGGCAAGCTGATCCTTTATTCGGTACGGTTCGGCTGCGGGCAGCCTCGCTGCACGGCCGAAAGCATGGCCTTCACCGCAGCCGCCGCCAATGTCAGCATTGCCGTCCTGCTGCAGTTTTGGAAAAAGTGGAAAGTGAAATTCAGCTGCAAAGGTAAACACCGATTTCGCATGCGCGATTCCAGAACGTGGTGGATCCAGCGGGAAAACTCACTCATTAAGACGACCCATTGACCGCCTAAGCGTCCACTATCTGGATATTTCTCCCGGAATGGGAACAATACTTTCGCACGACCCGCGTCAGGAAAACCCTTGCATCATCCGCGTAACTGGGGATGGTTACTGCAGTGTCTGCCTGACGGCGGATTGGCCGGTATGATGTGTTTGTGTGGAGAACCGTGAATGAGCGGGAAGCAGTAAACGAGGAGAAAGACATTCGATGACCCAACCCATCCTGGAAGGATTGGTGGTGGCCAGCGATGCCGAAGTAGTGACCGTGTTTTCCCGCTCTTTAAGCGAAATCGGGCTGCGGATGGAAGCACACGCCGATGCGGAGTCGGCA